>CADCAS010000036.1:15275-17886 GCA_902799465.1 uncultured Eubacteriales bacterium | reverse complement strand
TGGTCCTTTCTTTCGCCCCCCTTTCCCTTGATAAAACACCTGACAAGGCAGCTCGTCTTGTCAGGTGTTCCTCTGAGACTGTTTTTTTACAGCCCCCTTGAGAAAGAAAGTCTCTCTCCCTGAGGGAGGCGGCCCGCGAAGCGGGTCGGAAGGAGTCCGCGACTGTACAGTTGTATAGCTGGTATTGGGCGGCGCATCGCCGCCCCTACAGGGTACGCGGCAGCCGCACTTCCTGTTCCCTGTTCCCTGTTGCCTGTTCCCTCGTCCCACTTTTCCCTGTTCCCTTTTCCCTGTTCCCTTTTCCCTGACGTCCCCCCATTCTCCCGATTGACATTTCCCCCGTTCCGCACTATAATAAGAATTGGTAAAAATTCTGAAAGGATGTGCCTGTATGTTAAAAGGTATTCCCAGCATTCTGACTCCCGAGCTTTTGAAGATCATGATGGAAATGGGTCACGGCGACACGCTGGTGATCGGCGACGGCAACTTCCCGGCGGCCTCGATGTCCAAGGACGGCAAGCTGGTCCGCCTGGACGGCCACACGGTGCCCGAGATCCTGGACGCCATCCTCCAGTTCTTCCCGCTGGACACCTATGTGGACGCGCCGGTGACGCTGATGTCCGTGGTGCCCGGCGATGACGTGGAGACCCCCATCTGGGACGAGTACGCGAAGATCATCGAAAAGCACGAGCCCGGCAAGAAGATCGGCCACATCGGGCGCTTCGAGTTCTACGACGAGACCCGCAAGGCCTACGCCGTGGTCTCCTCCAGCGAGTCCGCCCTCTACGCCAACGTCATGCTCCGCAAGGGCGTGGTGAAGGAGTAAGGCCCGCATAAGATTCGCTGATTTGCTCTGTACGGCAGATTGTTTTTGAATTGGGAATGGGGAATGGGGAATTGGGAATTCATGTGGAAATCCTTACGGATTTCTCTTTATTGAAAAGCCGCAACAATCGCACGAACACAGCTTCTACATCTTCAATCAAACAAATCCAGAGGATTTGTACCATCATTCCCAATTCCCAATTCCCAATTCCACATTGATTCCCGAGCCCCGCACGGTCCACGCATGAATGACAAGACGGATTGGAATCGTACCTGTCTCAATCACATGTACCGGCAACTCCTAAGCATGTGGATTCCCACAAAGAAATCGCTTGCGATTTCGACTGGGAATTCGTGTCGTCAGGCGCGAATTTCCGCGTCCCTTTCTGCCTCGCGCAAAATCCGCAGATTTTGCGCGACAGGCTCACGCATTCATGCGTGAGCCGTGCCGAGCCCCGCTCCTCCCATTGCGCCCATCTCCAAAATATGTTATACTGTATGTGAAGGGGAGAGATACGCATGGTTGAGATCAGAGAGGTCAGGACGAAGGGCGAGCGCAGGCGTTTCGTTAATTATGTCAACATCCTCTACAAGGATGTGCCCCAGTTCATACCGGCGCTGTACGGCGACGACCTGACGGACTGGGACCCGAAGCAGAACCCGGCCTTCGCCTATTGCGAGGCCAAGTGTTTTTTGGCGTATAAGGACGGGAAGATCGTGGGCCGCATCGGCGCGATTTTAAGCCGTCTGGCCAACGAGAAGTGGGGCCTGAACCGCATGCGGTTTACGCAGGTGGACTTCATCGACGATTACGAGGTCTCGGCGGCGCTTTTCAAGGCGGTGGAGGACTTCGCCCGGGAAAAGGGCTGCGAGGAGGTCCACGGGCCGCTGGGCTTTACCGATCTGGACCGGGAGGGCATGCTCATCGAGGGCTTTGACCGCAAGAGCATGTTCATTACCTACTACAACCACCCCTATTACCGGGAGCACCTGGAGCGGCTGGGATACGACAAGGATGTGGACTGGGTGGAATACCTGATCGACATCCCCTACGACGAGCGCACCGTGACCCGGCTGGACAAGCTGGCCGAGCGGGTGATGCGCTACTCCAATCTGCACGTGGCGCAGCTTCAGTCCCGAAGGGACTACAAGCCCTGGGTGGAGAAGGTGTTCCGGCTGATCAACGAGGCCTATCGGGAGCTGTACGGCACGGTGCCCCTGTCCGAAGCGCAGATACGTCGCTACGCCGACAAGTTCATCCCCCTCATCAACCCGGAACTGGCCTGCTTCGTCGCCGACGATCAGGACAACCTGGTGGCCTTCGGCGTGTCCGCGCCCTCCATGGCCGACGCGCTGAAAAAGTCCAACGGGCGGCTGTTCCCGCTGGGCTGGATGCGGGTGCTGAGGGCGCTCAAGGTCAACGACACGCTGGATCTGTTCCTGGTGGCCGTCACCGAGGAATACCGCAACAAGGCCGTCAATGCCATCATACTCAACCACGTCCTCAAGGGCGCCCAGAAGATGGGCATCCGCGTGGCAGAGACCGGACCCCAGCTCGAGACCAACGAAAAGGTCCAGCACCAGTGGAACTTCTTCCACACCACCCAGCACAAGCGCAGAAGGTGCTTTGTGAAGCGGCTGGACGTGTAGATGCCTGTGCGGTTTGAAAGAAAGGTGTTTAGTTGATGAATTGAGGTATCTATTCAGTTCTGCTGTGATAAGTGGAGATTGTCCGAGGCAACGGGGAACGACCTCTCAGTCACCGACTTCGTCGGCGACAGCTCCC
>CADCAS010000036.1:0-15263 GCA_902799465.1 uncultured Eubacteriales bacterium | reverse complement strand
CCCCTTCCAGGGGAGCTGTCAGCCGTTAGGCTGACTGAGAGGTCGTCCCCCGCAGCCTGCCAAATCTCTGTTTGTCACAGGACTGAACAGTTACGAATTGAGAATGGAAAATGGACACTGATGGTGCAAATCCTCCGGATTTGTTTGATTCAAGCTATTGAAGCAGCGTTCATACGATAATTGCGGCTTTGAATAAAAAGAAATCCGTAAGGATTTCCACATGAATTCCCCATTCCCCATTCCCAATTCCCAATTCGCAGAAACAACATTGGTATCAGGAATAATTGGCAATATTCTCGACGTCTACCAAAGAAGGGGGAGATCCTATGAAGAGATCGCTGGCTGTGCTGGTGGCGCTGGCGCTGATTTTGGGACTGGCGCTGGCGGAGGGCGTGGACGCGGTGAACACATACGTGGAGCGTCAGGGCTACAAGTTCGCCACCGCCCGGAACCGCGCGCGCATCTCGGGCTGCTGGCTCACCGAGGACCAGAGCGGGGACACGCTGCAATGGTCGGACCGCAGCAACACCTACACCGTCACCACCAAGTCCGGGAAGGGGCTGCGCACGCTCTACGGCCAGATCATCGGCATGGGCGAATGGGACACGTGCAGCTACACCTTCGACGGCAGGGTCCAGTTCGCCTACAACGCCCCAGATACCCAGGCGGTAAAGAGCTACAAGACCCTGAACAACTACGTCAAATACGTCTCCGCCTATATCGACGAAAACCCCGACAACTACGTCCCAGAGACCAAGGCGGGCCGGCAGAGCTACATCGTCAACAAGTCCTCCAAGAAGTTCCACCGCCCCGACTGCTCCACCATCAAGCAGATGAAGAGCGCCAACAAGGAGAAGTTCACCGGCACCCGCGACCAGCTGATCCAGATGGGCTACGAGCCCTGCAAGGTCTGCGACCCGTAAATCCAACCGACAGCCGCCCGAAAAGGGCGGCTGTCGCTTTGATGAGAGGACAGGAAAACAACCTCTCATAGCCCGCTTGCAGTGCGCGCGGCAGCCGCTATTCCTTTTCCGTTTTCCCCCGTTCCCCTTTTCCCTGTTGCCTGTTGCCTGTTCCCTCGTTCCCCTTTTCCCTGCAAAAAAAGACGCCCGAAGGCGTCTTTTTTATGCTCCCACTAAATCTCCACCTGGTCGATGATGCTGCGGAGGACCTCGGCGCTGTGGCGGAGCTTGGCGTTCTCCTCGTCGCTGAGCGGCAGTATGAGCTTGCCGCCCATGCCGCTGCCGTTGAGGACGGTGGGCACGGAGAGACACACGTCCTCCACGCCGTACTCCCCGTGCATGAGGCTGGAGAGGGTGAGGATCTCGTTGGCGTTGGAGAAGATGCAGTCGCAGATGTGACACACGGACATGGCGATGGCGTAGAAGGTCGCGCCCTTGCGGCCGATGATCTTGCCGCCGGAGGTGCGCATGTACTGCTCGATGTTCTCGTAGTCCAGCGACATGGTGATCTCATTGGAGCCGGAGAGCAGCTGCTGGTACTGGCCAATGGGCACATTGCTGATCTGGGCGATGGACCAGGGCACAAAGGAGCTGTCGCCGTGCTCGCCCAGCACGTAGGCGTGCACGTTCTTCTGGCTGACGTTCAGGTAGTCCGCCAGGCGGGAGCGCAGCCGCGCGGTGTCCAGCAGGGTGCCGGTGCCTATGATGTGGCTCTCGGGGACGTCGGTGACCTTGTTGAACACGTAGGTCAGCACGTCCACGGGGTTGGAGACGATGACGTACATGGCGTCGGGACAGACCCTGGAGATCTCGGTGGCGATGGACTTCATGATGCCCACGTTCACCTGCGCCAGCTCCAGCCGCGTCTGGCCGGGCTTGCGGCCCAGGCCGGAGGTGATGACCACGATGTCGGAGCCCGCGGCGTCCTCATAGCGGCCCGCGTAGATCTCCACCGGGGCGGTGAAGGCGGTGCCCTGGCGGATATCCATGGCCTCGCCCAGGGCCTTCTTCTCGTTGATATCGATCATGACGATCTCCGCCGCGAGGCCCTTGACCGCCATCATGAACGCCACCGTCGCGCCCACGCTGCCCGCGCCGATGATGGTGATTTTACGATTCATATGCCATTCCTCCTATGTTCCCAATGAGGTACATCTCTCTTTCGCCCATTATAAAATAAACGCGCCCTCCCGTCAAGCGGGTTCGTGTTGTTTATGTGAATTATTCTATGGGGGAAAGGCGAAAGGGAACAGGGAAAAGGGAAAAACAGGGAAAAGGGAACAGGCAAAAGGGAAAAGGGGAACGGCTGCCGCGCGCACTGTGCCGAAACTGAACGAAGTAGCCGACGGTCGGAGCAGCACCATTCCGTCGTCACCAGGCTATTCCTAATCCCTAATTCCTAATCCCTTTTCCCTAATCCCTAATCCCTTTTCCCTCCCAAAAGAGAGCCTTCCAAACCGGAAGGCTCTCTTTTGGGGGCGATCTACTTCTCCTCCACCGTCGTCGCCTGGAGGGTTCGGGTGACGAGGTCCATCAGGGCATCCTGAGAGAGGAGGGCGTCCTCGGTCTCGGCGATGGCGGTGACGCCCACGGAGACAGAGCAGTCGTGGGGCGCGTCGACGTATGCGTGGACGGCCTGCTCGAAGCGGTTGGGTTCGGCTTCCGTCTGGGCCTCGGCGTCGGACTGAGTCTCCGCCTCGGGCTGAGTCTCGGCGTCAGACTGGGGCTCCGGCTCGGGCTGAGCCTCGGCTTCGCCCTCGGCGGGCGCGGCGGTCTCATCCACGTGATAGGAGGTCTGGTAGGTGAAGTAGTACACCGTGCGGCCGTCGATCTCGGTGGCGGCGGTCTCGGTGGGATCCAGGCTCACGGCCACGGAGCGGTAGTAGTCCGCGGCGCGCTGGGCCTTGGCAGGGGTGGCGCTCACGGTGATGGCGGTGACGGGGCTGGCCTCGTCCTCGGGAACGTAGCGTATGCTGTTGATGTTGGCGTCGACGGTGTTGGGCTCGATCTCGCGCTTGAATCCCTCCACCTCGCCGGTCTCGGCCAGCTTGTAGTAGCGGGTGCCGCCCCGGGCCGCGCCGTTGACGATTACCCAGTTTTCGGCGGCGTCCACGATGGCCCCGTCCTTGACCTTCAACGCGCCGTCGTCGTAGCTGAACAGCAGGATCGCGCCCACGGCCAGCACGGCCAGCAGCACGCACAGTATGATGATGTCCCGCTTGGTCAGATAGGGCTTCTTCGCCGCCGTCTTGCGGTAACCCTTGGAACGCGCACTCTTCTTCGCCATGTCAGAATCTCTCCTCGTCGTTGATATCAGCCCAGCGTGGTGTTGGGAACCAGGTATTCATTGCCGCCGCAGTCGGGGCAGCCCTTGAGCCCCTGCTCCAGGGCGTCGTCCCGCAGGATGAACTGGTAGTCGCCCTTGAAGCTCGCGCAGCTGTCGCTGGTGTGGCACAGGCCGTCCTCGTCCAGCCACAGGCAGGTCTTGCCCACCATGGCGGTGTCCGGGGCGTCGCAGGTGGTGCAGCGGCGGTACTTGGAGGTGATCTCCGAGAGCAGATAGGGCTTGGAGCCGGTCATGCCCTTGCAGACCTCCCGCCGGTGGTAGAATTTGCCGTTGCTGGAGTGGTACACCACCACCTGGCCCACGGGCTTGAGGGTCACCGTGGGAGTGACCACCGTCGGCGCGGCGGGGGTGGGGGTCGGGCTGGGCTCGGCCTCAGCGGAAGGCTCGGGCCCGGCCTCGGGGGTGGCCACGGCGGTCACCTCGGCTTCGGCCAAGGGCGCGGCCAGGTTGGCCTCCGTCATGCCCTGGGGCAGCACGATCACCGCGGGGGTCTCGGTGGCGTTGGCGTTGGCCTCCTCCGCCTCCTGGGCCTTCCGCGCCGCGAACAGCTTCGCCTCGCAGTCGGGGCAGCACTCGTAGCCGGCGGCGACGGCGTCGTTCAGGGAGATCAGCGTCCATTTGCCCTCGAACTTCACGCACTCGTCGCTGGTGTGGACGACGTGGTTTTCATCCAGCCAGACCACGTTCTCCGTCCGCAGGATGGCGGGATCGGGGGTGCCGCAGTCGGGGCAGCTGCCCTTCCCCGCGGCCACGGCCTCGGCCAGGCTGTGGCTGCCCGCGCCGCTCATCTTGTTGCAGGTGGAGGCCATGTGGTACAGCCTGCCGGTCTCGTTGTAGTATACGGTGGCCTCGCCAGGCGCCTTGAGCCGGACGGTCATCTCGGGCAGCTCGGTAGGCTCGGGGCTGACCTCCGGGGTGGGCTCGGCGGTGGGCGCCTCAGACGCCTCGGCGTCCCCCACGGGGGCCAGCTCCGCAGCGGCCAGGGGCTGCCCGTCGGCGGGCGCGCCGTCCTCCACGGCGGACCACACCAGCGCCTCCTCGGTGGGCTCGGGGGTCTCGGTGGGCACGGGCGTCGGAGTCGGCTCGGGGGTCTGGCCGGGCTTCAGCTCGCCTTCATCGGTGAGCAGGCCGTTGGTCAGGGACTTCGCGGAATCCGGGTCGGGCGTGTTCCCGGGCAGTCGCACGGACACCGCGCCCTCATCCCGGCCGGCGGGTCCGGTCTCCCTGTGGGACACCAGGTTCGCCACCGCCTCGGGAGCCACCTCGTCCACCGGCACGCCCTGCACCTTCGCGCGCACCTCGCAGGCCAGCGCCACCGCGCGGTCCACGCCGTCGGCCAGGGTGTTCATGGCGGGCTGGAAGGCGTCGTCGGCGAATTCCTTCATCACGCCCCAGGTCTCAACGCCCTGCTTGTAGGCGGCGTCGCCCGCCACGGCCAGCTTGGCGCTGGTCTGGTTCAGCCAGTCGTTGACCTTGTCCTGGAATTCGGTGTAGCGGTCGTTGTCCACGTGCACCGTCAGGGCGAACACGATCAAAAACACGCTCATGCACATGGTCAGCAGCGAGATCAGCAGCTTGGTCCCGGCCTGCATGCGCACCTTCTTGCGCCACAGCATGACCATGCCCACCGGCCAGAGGATGACCGATATAATGAGGGTCATGATGATGTAAAAGATGCCCGCCTTCGGGCGCTTGGGCTTGCGGCCCCGTCCGCCGGAGGTCCCGCCGTAGCCGGGACGCTTCTCCGAACGCATCACGTAGCCCTTGGAACGCTTGATCGCCAGGGCCAAAAAACCCGGCCGCATGGCCTGATCCATCGTCATCTGCATATCGTTCACCTTTCCGAACGCCAAAAACGTCCTGGATAGAGTCAAAATACCATTACAGCTTCTATTATATCAGAATGACACACAATACTCAAACGACAACATTGTGACAATACTTTGGTGTGGGTAAGGCATCAGGCATCTGGGGCTGCGGCAAATCATCCGGTCCTGTTGATGGGAATGCGCATCGCTGAAAGACTAAACTCCTCTCCCCCATTGTGCGCAATCGCCTCAACAGAAAGAGACACCCCGCCGCCGCCCCTAATGCCTGATGCCTGTTGCCTGTTGCCTGTTGCCTATTATCTAATGCCTCCCCCAACATTTCAACCAAAGATTAACCTTATATAGGAAGGATTAAAGGGTTGAATGTCGAAAGATAAGAATTTGGGTTTTGTTGATTATTTATAGATGCAATACGAGCATGGAGGGAAAACAAATGAATGTGGAACGCAATTTGCCCATCGTTCGTGAGCGCAAGCTGGCGATCCTGAAGGGTGACGCGGCCCTGTGCGAGCAGCAGAAGGCCGCGGGCAAGCTCCTGGCCCGGGAGCGCATCGCGCAGCTGCTGGACCCGGCGAGCTTCGTGGAGCTGGACGTGCTGAACGCGGACGCCGGCGTGGTGACGGGCTACGGCCTCATCAACGGCGCGCCCGCCTACGTCTACGCCCAGGACTTCACCGTCAAGGGCGGCTCCGTGGGCATGGCCCACGCCCGCAAGGTGCTGAAGGTGCTGGAGCTGGCTGAGAAAACCGGCGCGCCGGTGTACGCCATTCTGGACACCGCGGGCGCGCGGCTGGATGAGGGCATCGACGCCATGAACGCCTACGCGCTGATGGCGGGCAAGGTCAGCGCCCTGTCCGGCGTGGTGCCCCAGGTGGCGCTGGTGCTGGGCCAGTGCGGCGGCATCGCCTCCGCCATCGCCGGCATGAGCGACATCACCGTCATGAGCAAGAACGGCGCGCTGTTCGTCAACGGTCCCCAGGTGGTCTCCGCCGTGGCCGGCAAGGAGATCAATCTGGCCGAGCTGGCGGGCCCCGAGGCTTCCATGAAGTCCGGCGTGGCCCAGCTGTGCGCCGCCACCGACGAGGAGGCCATCGCCCTGGCCCGCAAGCTGGCCGGGTTCCTGCCCGCCAACAACATGGACGAGGTCTTCGGCGACACCGTCGACGACGTCAACCGCGAGCTGGGCGACCTGAACGCCCTGGAGAAGGTGGACGACGTGCGCGACATCCTGCGCCGCATCGCCGACATGAACGACATCGTGGAGCTGTCCGAGGGCTTCGCGCCCTCCATGGTCACCGCCATCGCCAAGATCGGCGGCACCGCCGTGGGCTTCATCGCCAACCAGCCCTGCCGCGACGAGGGCCGTCTGACGGTCTACGGCGCGAAGAAGGCCTCCCGCTTCGCCGCCTTCTGCGACTGCTTCTCCATCCCGGTGATCACCGTGGTGGATTCCATGGGCATGAAGGTCTCCACCGCGCCCCAGGGCGAGCTGGCCCGCGCCGGCGCGCAGCTGATGTTCGCGCTGACCGAGGCGAGCAACGTGCGCATCGCCCTGATCATCGGCAACGCCGTGGGCACCGCCTACGCCGCGCTGGCCTCCCGCGCCGCCTCCGACGCCGTGTACGCCTGGCCAGGCGCGGTCATCAGCGCCATCACCCCCAAGGTGGCCGTGCAGCTGAACTGCGCCGAGGAGCTCCGCACCGCCGACGATCCCTTCGCCAAGCGCGCCGAGCTGGAGGAGAAGTACATGACCGACGTGGCCGACGGCGTCAACGCCGCCGTGAAGGGCTATGTGGATGACGTCATCGAGCCCGCCCAGACCCGACAGATCCTCGCCGCCGCCCTGGAGATGCTCTCCGGCAAGCGCGAGAACAAGCCCGCCAAGAAGCACGGCAACATGCCGCTGTAAGGAGGCAGAGCGATGAGTGTTTTTGGAAAAATCATCTACGGCCTGCAGGTCGCGGCCATCGGCCTGGTGGTCGTGTTCCTGGGCCTGACGATCCTGATCTGCGCCGTGACCGTCTTGGGCAAGCTCATGGAAAACGCCGCGGCCAAGAAGGAGGCCAAGGTCCGCGCCGAGGCTGAGGCCGCCGCCCGCGCCGCCGCAGCGGCAGCGCCCGCGCCGGTTCAGGCCGCCGAGCCCGAGCCCGTGGTGGAGGACGTCACCGACGACAGCGAGCTGATCGCCGTCATCGCCGCCGCCATCGCCGCCTTCGACAATTCCGGCAAGTCCCTGGTGGTCCGCAGGGTCCGCAGGGTAACCGGCTGGAACCGCGCCGCGAGGGCCGAGCAGGTCTACAGGTTCTAAAACAACGGGGAATTGGAAATGGAAAATGGGGAATGAAAGAATCCCCCGCCCGTTTCGGATTCCCGCACTGACAGCGTTCCTCCGGAGATCAGGAATCGGGCGCAGGGGCGGGCCAATGCGCGGCAGTCGCCGTTCATTCCCCATTCCCCACTCCCCATTCCCCATTCCCGGACCCACCGCACGAGATATCCTACATCGAATCATATTTATGGGAGGAACATAAAATGCGCAAGTTTGCGATCACCGTCAACGGTCAGTCCTATGAAGTAGAAGTCGAAGAGATCGGCGGCGCTCCGTCCTTTGCCGCCGCGCCCGTGGCCGCGCCTGTGGCCGCTCCCGCTCCCGTGGCCGCGCCCCGCGCCGCCGCGCCCGCCCCGAAGGCCGCCCCCAAGGCCGCGCCCGCCGCTGCCGGCGGAAAGCCCGTCAAGGCGCCCATGCCCGGCACCATCAACGCCATCAACGTCTCCGCGGGTCAGGCCGTGAAGAAGGGCGACGTGCTGGTGATCCTCGAGGCCATGAAGATGGAGAACGAGATCATGGCCGACGCCGACGGCACCGTGGCCGCCGTGAACGTCACCAAGGGCCAGGCCGTCAATACCGGCGACGTACTGCTTTCACTGAACTAAATATCATCACAGTTCTCTTGAAAGCGGTAAGGAGGGTTTGACGCATGTTCAAATTGAAGAAGGTGAGCCCCAGGCGCGGCCTGGCGTGCTTGCTGGTAATGTTCACCCTGCTGACCGTGTTCGCCGCGCTGGCCGAGACCGCTCAGGAGCCCGCCGAGGCCCCTGTGGCGGAGGCGGTCCAAAGCGCGGACTCGCCCTGGGTGACCGAGGTTATCCCCGCTGAAGAGGCCGGGGAGAAGGAGGCGGTGGCCTCCGATCCCGACATCAACTTCCTGCAGGGTCTTAAAAATATCGCCATGTCCACCGGTATCGCCAAGAGCTTCACCGAGTCGGACATCGACTTCCGCAACTACATCATGATGGCGGTGGCATGCGTGCTGCTGTATCTGGCCATCGTGAAGCAGTTCGAGCCGCTGCTGCTGCTGCCCATCGCCTTCGGCATGCTGCTGGCGAACCTGCCGGCCGCCGGCATGATGGGCCACCCCACCTACACCTATTACAACACCATGGAGGAGGCGCTGTTCGCCGCCAAGCAGATCAGCAAGGACGCCGGCGACGTGGTGATGCGCGCCCGCTCCGTGACCGATCCGGTGACCGGCGTGGTGACCAACACCATGATGCCCGCCCTGGAGACCGCCAACGGCGGCCTGCTGTACTACCTGTACAAGGGCGTCAAGCTGGGCATCTATCCCCCGCTGATCTTCATGGGCGTCGGCGCCATGACCGACTTCGCGCCCCTGATCGCCAATCCCAAGTCCCTGCTGCTGGGCGCTGCCGCGCAGCTGGGCATCTTCCTGACCTTCTTAGGCGCGAAGCTTCTGGGCTTCAAGGCCACTGAGGCCGGCGCCATCGGCATCATCGGCGGCGCGGACGGCCCGACGGCCATCTTCGTCACTACCCGACTGGCGCCCCATCTGCTGGGCCCCATCGCCGTGGCCGCGTATTCCTACATGGCCCTGGTGCCGGTCATCCAGCCCCCGATCATGAAGGCGCTGACCACTCCCAAGGAGCGCAAGATCCGCATGGGCCAGCTGAGGCAGGTGTCCAAGACCGAGACCATCATCTTCCCCATCGCCGTCACCATCATCGTCTCCCTGCTGCTGCCTGACGCGGCCACGCTGATCGGCATGCTGATGCTGGGCAACCTGATGCGCGTGTGCGGCGTGGTGGAGCGCATCTCCAAGACCGCCCAGAACGAGCTGTGCAACATCGTCACCATCTTCCTGGGCCTGACCGTCGGCGCGACCACCACCGGCTCCACCTTCCTCACCCCCCAGACCCTCTACATCGTGGTGCTGGGCGTGGTGGCCTTCGGCTGCGGCACCGCCGGCGGCGTGCTGCTGGCCAAGCTGATGAACATCCTCTCCGGCGGCACCATCAACCCGCTGATCGGCTCCGCGGGCGTCTCCGCCGTGCCGATGGCGGCCCGCGTGTCCCAGAAGGTCGGCCAGGAGGAGGACCCCGGCAACTTCCTGCTCATGCACGCCATGGGCCCCAACGTGGCCGGCGTCATCGGCTCCGCCGTCGCGGCGGGCGTGTTCATCGCGCTGTTTGGCTGATATTGAAGCGAAGCACAGCTTCGGTTTGGCAGGGAACAGGAATGGCGCGCCGTCGACAGGACCGCTTACAGGCCGCCGCCTTTCTGTTCCCTGTTCCCTCGATCTTTCCCCGACAATGCGTAAGGAGATAATACTATGGGCAAAGTAATGATCACCGAAACCATCCTTCGTGACGCGCACCAGTCCCAGGCCGCGACCCGCATGCGCCTGGAGGACATGCTGCCCGCCTGCGATGTGCTGGACAAGATCGGCTATTATTCCCTGGAGTGCTGGGGCGGCGCGACGTTTGACAGCTGCCTGCGCTTCCTGAACGAGGACCCCTGGGAGCGGCTCAGGCAGCTCAAGAAGGCCCTGCCGAACACCAAGCTGCAAATGCTGTTCCGCGGCCAGAACATACTGGGCTACCGCCACTACGCCGACGACGTGGTGGACGAGTTCACCCGCCTGTCCATCAAGAACGGCATCGACGTCATCCGCATCTTTGACGCCCTGAACGACACCCGCAATCTGGAGCCCGCCATCAAGGCCACCAAGAAGTACGGCGGCATCTGCGAGGTGGCGCTGAGCTACACCATCAGCCCCGTCCACACCGAGGAATACTTCGTGAACCTGGCGCTGGAGCTGGAGAAGATGGGCGCGGACAACATCTGCATCAAGGATATGGCCAACCTGCTGCTGCCCTACAAGGCCTACAGCCTGGTCAAGAAGCTGAAGGAGGCCCTGAAGCCCACCACCCTGGTGCACCTGCACACCCACAACACTGCCGGTATCGGCGATATGACCAACCTGAAGGCCATCGAGGCAGGCGTGGACATCGTGGACTGCGCGCTGTCCTCCATGGGCAACGGCACGTCCCAGCCGGCCACCGAGCCCCTGGTCGCCACCCTGGCGGGCACCGAGTACGACACCGGGCTGGACCTGAACCTGATGACCCAGGCCACCGACCACTTCCGCGGCGTCGCGGCCAGGCTCCAGGAGCAGGGCATCCTCGATCCCAAGGTGCTGCGCGTAGACGTGAACACCCTGAAGTACCAGGTCCCCGGCGGCATGCTGTCCAACCTGATCAACCAGCTCAAGCAGGCTGGTCAGTCCGACAAGCTGTATGAGGTGCTGGCCGAGGTGCCGCGGGTCCGCGAGGACTTCGGCTATCCGCCGCTGGTCACCCCCACCTCCCAGATCGTCGGCACCCAGGCCGTGATGAACGTGCTCACCGGCGAGCGCTACAAGATGTGCCCCAAGGAGTCCCAGGGCCTCATGCGCGGCGAGTACGGCCGCCTGCCCGCGCCCGTCAATGAGACCGTGCGCAAGAAGGTCATCGGCGACCAGAAGATCATCACCTGCCGCCCCGTGGACGACAAGTCCTACGGCGTCAAGCACCTGGACGAGTTCAAGAAGGAAATGGGCCAGTACTACACCCAGGAGGAGGACGTGCTCTCCTACGCCCTGTTCCCCCAGGTGGCCGAGAAGTTCTTCCAGAACCGCCAGGCCAAGCAGGTCGGCCTCGACAACAGTGTTCTCGACAAGAAGAACAACGCGATGCCCGTGTAATAAAGCACACCAAAACGCCCTCCCCGCGCGGGGAGGGCGTTTTGGTGTGCTTTGGGTTCAAGGATCAGGGAAGTTTGGGAGAATGGAGCGTTGAGAGTGGGAAGTTCAATGGCGGCTGACGCTGTCTGAGGAATCATACGGACGGACATGGAACGACCTCTCAGTCAGCCTACCGGCTGACAGCTCCCCTGGAAGGGGAGCCAAGAGGAACGATGGTGCTCCACCCTTGGCTCCCCTTTCAGGGGAGCTGGCACGCGAAGCGTGACTGAGAGGTCGTTCTCCGTCGTCCCGGCAAATCCCATCAGTCGCAGAACTGAACATTTACAAACAAACATATCAGGCGCAGGAGACGGCTTGCCGTCCCTCCCCTACTCCCTACTCCCTACTCCCTACTTCAAGAACCCATTGATGATCTGCTCCTCGGCTTCCGCTTCGGTGAGGCCGAGGGTCATGAGCTTGACGAGCTGTTCGCCGGCGATCTTGCCGATGGCGGCCTCGTGGATCAGCTCGGCGTCGGTGTCGTTGGCCTCGAGGGAGGGGACGGCGAGGATGCGCCCGTGGTCCATGATGATGGAATCGCACTCGGTGTGGCCGTGGCAGGGGGCGTTTCCGGCGATGGTGGCGTCGAACTTCTGGAAGGAATCGTCGCGGGCCACGGAGCGGGAGACCACGTCGGCGGAGGAGCCCGCGCCGTTGAGCTCCACCTTGTAGACGCTGACGGCGGACTGGCTGCCGTGGGTCATCAGGCGCTCCTTGACCACCAGTCGACAGTCCTCGGCCAGCTGGGCGGTGGTGACGCGCTCGGTGGAGTCCACACCGCGGATCTGGACCATCTCCATCTCCATGCTGCTGCCCTTCTCCATGTACACCTCGGTGCCGGGGTTCAGGATGCGCTTGCCGGTGCCGTCGCCCTCGCCGTAGTGCTTTTCCACGTACTTCACCTTGGCGTTTTCACCCACGTAGAAGCGGTGGATGCCGTCGTGCTCGGAATCCTGATTGCCGCAGTTGTGGATGCCGCAGCCCGCCACGATGACCACGTCGCTGTCCGCGCCGATGAAGAAGTCGTTGTACACCGTCTCCTTGAGGCCCGATTCGGACAGCACCACGGGGATGTGGACGCTCTGCTTCTTCGTGCCCGGCCGGATGCGGATGTCGATGCCCGCGCCCTCGGGCTTGGAAGTGATCTCGATGTTGGCGGTGCTGCGCCGCCCGGCGCTCACGCCGTTGGCGCGGATGTTGTAAGCCCCCTCCGGGACGGCATGCAGATCGGCCACCTCGGCCAGTATGCGCTTCTGAATGGTATCCATGCGATCAACCCCTCTCCTGTAGACGTTCACAGCTGGAAAGCGCCGACGCGGTGCCGATCAACTCCGGCAGCACCTCGTCCTTCGGACCGTGGCGGCTGATTTTGCCGTCGGCCACCACGATGATCTCGTCGGCGATCTCCAGGATGCGCTCCTGGTGGGAAATCACCAGTATGGAGCTGCGCTCGATGGATTTGCGCATCTCCTCGAACACGCGGATCAGGCTCTGGAAGCTCCACAGGTCGATGCCCGCCTCCGGCTCGTCGAACACGGAGAGCCGCGTGCCCCGGGCCAGGATCGTGGCGATCTCGATGCGCTTCAACTCGCCGCCGGACAGGGAGGCGTTGACCTCGCGGTTGATGTAGTCCCTGGCGCACAGCCCCACCCGGGACAGGTAGTCGCAGGACTCCGCCACCGACAGCTCCCGGCCCGCCGCGATGCGCAGCAGGTCGATCACCTGGATGCCCTTGAAGCGCACCGGCTGCTGGAGCGCGTAGCTGATGCCCAGCCGCGCCCGCTGGGTGATGTCCAGGTCCGTGATGTCCTGGCCGTCGAAGGTGATCTTGCCCCCGGTGGGCCTGCGCACCCCCGCGATCAGCTTGGCGATGGTGGATTTGCCGCCGCCGTTGGGGCCCGTGATGACCACGAATTTGCCCTCCGGAATGGCGAAGCTCACGTCCTTCAGGATGTCCACATGTCCCGCGTCGTCGTCCACGTCGAAGCGGATGTTCTTTAACTCAAGCATTCTTATCTTCCTCCCCTGTGGGATATTCTTTGTTTTCATGTGACTTCTCAATCCGGGCGATGGGTATCTGTCAGAATGGTGAATGGAAAATGGACAATGGATAATCCATGTGGAAATCCTCACGGATTTCTTTGATTGCCATTGCGCGAATCAGCGAAGCATCACGGCTTATACTGTATGATCAAACAAATCCGCAGGATTTGCACCGCCATTTTCCATTCTCCCTTCTCCATTTTCAATTATGACTTTCCCCGTCTAATAGCCTGTTTCCTCAAGACTGAGTATTTACGTTTTCATCGCCGCAGACTCCATAGCCGCAGGCCTGGCTGTGATCGCAGAGGACCACGCTGCCCCCCTCGATCACCAGGCCCCGACCCTCGACGATGGCCTGGGCGAGCTTGCGGCGGGCGGCGGCGTAGATTTCGGTGACCGTGGTGCGGGAGACCTGCATCACCTCGGCACACTGCTCGTGGGTCAGCCCCTCGTGGTCCATCAGCCGTATGGCCTCGTATTCGTCCAGGGACAGCCGGACCGCGTCGCCCTCCGGTCCAAACCGCGGATGCCGCGGCAGGCCGCAAATCCGCCGGTTCCGCTGTGGCCGCGCCATGAGGATCGCCTCCTGTTTCCGTCATATGTCGATTATATCACCCCACATACCTTTCGTCAATAGGGTTTCCCATACCGGCTTGAATTTAATCTGTTGATAATGTATAATTGAAGGGAAAAGGGAACAGGGAAAAGGGAAAAGGGGAACCGCCGCACGAAGTCGGCATCTTCCCGCGCCATGCCTGTATTCAACCGCCTGTTCCCTTGTCCCTCGTTACCCGTAGACCCCGTCCCCCTTTTCCCTTTTCCCTGTTCCCTTTTCCCTGAAAAAAACAGAAAGGACTGATCCCATGTCCCGACTCATGGAAGTGCTCCAGACCGTGCTGCCGGTGGTGCTGATGATCGGCATCGGCATGCTGTGCCGCCGCCGCAGGCTGATCTCCCGGGAAGGGGTGAACGCGCTCAAGGCGGTGGTGGTAAACATCACGCTGCCCGCGGTGCTGCTGAACGCCTTCGCCACCACCCGCTACACCTTCATGGACGTGGTGATACCGCTGATGATGTTCGCGGTGTGCTTCATCGCCTGGGCGCTGGGCAAGGTGCTGGGGCGGGCGCTGAAGCTGTCCTCCAAATTCGTGCCCTTCCTGACCACCGGCTTTGAGGCAGGCATGCTGGGCTACGCGCTGTTCAACATGCTCTACGGCGCGTCCCGCACGGCGGAGTTCGCCCGCATCGACCTGGGACAGGTGCTGTTCGTGTTCACGCTGTACAAGGTCTTGCTGGGCTTCGAGACCAGCGAGCGGGCCGACCTGGGGCAGCTTCTGAAGGAGATGGCCCTCTCCCCCATCATTCTCGCCATCGCCGCAGGGGTGCTGCTGGGGGCCACGGGGCTGTATCAGGCGCTGGCGCTCTCCGGGATCAGCGGCCTGTTCGACGCCTGCACCGGCTTCGTCTCCGCGCCCACCAGCGCCATCATACTGCTGACCATCGGCTACGACCTGGTGCTGGGGGACATCCCCTGGGCGTCCACGGGCAAGGTGGTGGCCCTGCGCTTCGTCATCATGATGGTCCTGCGCACCGCCTTCATACTCATCCTCAACGCCCTCTGGCCCGCCGCCGGACTGGCCGCGGCCATCAACGTCATGTTCATACTGCCCCCGCCCTTCGTGCTGCCCGTGTTCGCCGACGACGCGGACCAGCGCGTCTACGTCTCCTCCGCCCTGTCCGTCTCCACCCTGGTGGCCATCGCAGGCTTCGCGGTGCTGGCGGTCATCGGCGGATAGAGTTGGAATGGAAAATTGATAATGGAGAATGGCGGTACAAATCCTGCGGATTTGTTTGATTGAACACGAGAAGCAGCGCTGATTCGCTTATTTCCGGTCGTTCAAATAAAAGAAATCCGGTAACTGTTCAGTCCTGTGACAAACAGAGATTTGGCAGGCTGCGGGGGACGACCTCTCAGTCAGCCTAACGGCTGACAGCTCCCCTG
>CADCAS010000035.1 GCA_902799465.1 uncultured Eubacteriales bacterium | reverse complement strand
CCAGGTAGTACGTATTGTTTCTGTATATGGCGGGCGGCCAGTGACTGCCCCTGCAGAGTGCGCGGCAACCACTATTCATTCCTAATTCCTAATTCCTAAACCGTGTCGGAGTGGGCGGATCATAACAGGATCATCGTCGGGAAAAGCGCCCCGGAGCCTGGACCGTGGCACACGGACAGGGCACCCTATCAGCGGGAGATCATGGACGCTTTTACCCAGAAGGGCGTACACGACATAGTAGTCATGTCCAGCGCCCAGATCGGCAAGACAGACATCATTATGAACATGATGGGCCGCATGATATGCCTCTCCCCCGGCCCTGCGCTTCACGTCATGCCCGCCGAGGATGATTGCGATGGGTTTGCCAAGGAACGCTTGCAGCCGACAATAGACGCCACTCCGGCGCTCAGGGAGCGTGTGTATGGTGGCAACGGCAGCACGATCCGTTTCAAGTCTTTCCCTGGTGGATTTATCAGTCTCACGGGCGCACAGTCGCCCGGAGGACTGAAATCACGCCCAATCCGCTTCCTGTTCATGGATGAGGTTGACGGCTATCCAGCGTCGGCAGGCGTCGAAGGCGATCCCGTTTCACTGGCAAAAAAGCGCACGCAGAATTTCACGTTCGCAAAAAGGGTGTTCACCTCCACTCCCACGCTGAAATCAACCAGTAGAATCTACCGCGAGTTCATGCGTGGCACACGGGAGGAGTGGGAGATCAAATGCAAACATTGCGGCGAGCACAGCCAGGCCATATTCGACGACATCCGCTTTGAGAAGGAAGTGACGGCGGAGAACGGACGCAAAAAAGAGTATGAGGTGACGAGCGCCGTCTGGCGCTGCCCAAAGTGTAACGGAACCATGACCGAGTACGAGGTCAAGCGAGCGCCTGCGAAGTGGGTCCCCTACAATCCGAACGCGCTGTCGCGCGGGATTCGGTCATTTCACATAAACGCATTCCTGTCCCCGTGGAGCAAATGGACGGATCAGTGCAAGTAGTTTCTGGACTCCAAGGACGACCCGGAAATGCTGAAAACCTTCTACAATCTGGAGTTGGGCCTTCCCTTTGAGTATTCGGAAACGACGGCGATCCCGGAGCTCATGTACATGCGCCGCGAGCATTACAAGGCCGAGGTTCCTGCGGGCGTGCTGTTAATCACCATCGGCATTGATACGCAGGACAAGCCTTACAGCGTTTGTCAAGGAAGGGCGCAACATCAAAGGCTTTATTGCTGCGGAAGGGCCCAAAATATGTAGTGCATAGTGTAGTGCATAGAGGCATAAAAACACAAATAAACAGGTTTTGGCAAGAGAACAGGCACTTAAAAATGAGCAAAAGAAAATCCCGAGAACCCTTGATTTCATTGGGTTCTCGGGACCGTGGCGGAGAAGGAGGGATTTGAACCCTCGCGGCAGTTATCCCACCCTACTCCCTTAGCAGGGGAGCCCCTTCGGCCTCTTGGGTACTTCTCCACAGCCGAATACAAGCGGAGAGAGAGGGATTCGAACCCCCGGTGCCTTTCGACATCACTGGTTTTCAAGACCAGCGCCTTCAACCACTCGGCCATCTCTCCTCGTCAAACCAGCATTGGTATTATATCAAAGAAGAAGAGATCTGTCAAGCGTTTTTTTCCGGGCTTCGGGCAGGAAGAACGTCAAGCAACCCCAGAGCCCACCGAAAACACGGGGTTTTTAATAGAAGTCAGAGGCTGTGCCGTAACTCCCCCTACTCCCTACTGCCTACTCCCTACTCCCTGGATTTGTCCCATTGGCGCAATGGCAACGTCTAAACGCCCCCGCGTCCTCATAGGATTCAGGGAATAACATGATCAGGAGGCGGGGGCCATGGATCAACAGACCTTGTATCGGGATATCGCGGGGCGCTGCGGCGGCGATATCTATATGGGCGTGGTGGGGCCGGTGCGCACGGGGAAATCCACCTTCATCAAGCGGTTCATGGAGCTGCTGGTGCTGCCGGGGATGGAGGATCAGGACGCGCGGGAGCGCACGCGGGACGAGCTGCCCCAGAGCGGCGCGGGCCACACCATCATGACCACCCAGCCGAAGTTCATCCCCAACGAGGCGGCGACGGTGACGCTGAAGGACGAGGCGTCGGCGCGGGTGCGCCTGGTGGACTGCGTGGGCTATCTGATTCCGGGGGTGCTGGGGCTTTCGGACGGGGAGGCGGCGCGGATGGTGCGCACTCCCTGGTACGACTACGACATCCCCTTCGAGGAGGCGGCGGAGCTGGGCACCCGCCGGGTGATCCAGGAGCACGCCACGGTGGGCATGGTGGTGACCACGGACGGCAGCGTGGTGGACGTGCCGCGCACCGCCTACCAGCAGGCGGAGGCCCGGGTGGTGGAGGAATTGAAGGCGCTGGGCAAGCCCTTCATCGTGGTGCTGAACAGCGCCCGCCCCGACGCCCCGGAGACCGCGGCGCTGGCCGGGGAGCTGTCGGAGGCCTACGGCGTGCCGGTGCTGCCCGCGGACGTGCTGAACATGACCTTAGAGGACCTGAACGGCCTGCTGGAGGCGCTGCTCTTCGAGTTCCCCATACGGGAATGCCGCATACAGGCCCCGGCGTGGCTGACGGCGCTGGCCGGGGACCACTGGCTGGGCGAGTCGGTGATGGAGGTCATCCGCGCCGCCGCCGGACAGATGCGCCGGGTGCGGGACCACGCGCTGCTGCGCGCGGCGCTCAAGCAAAATGAATACGTGGAGGACGCCGCGCCCACCCGCATGGACCTCAACGACGGCACCCTCGAATACCGGCTGACCCTGCGGGACGGCCTGTTCTATCGGGTCCTGGGCGAGGCCAGCGGCCAGGAGATCCAGGGGGAGGCCCACCTGTTCGAGCTGATGAAGTCGCTGGTGGCGGCGAAGCGGGAGTACGACCGGGTGGCCGACGCCCTGGAGAGCGCCCGTCAGACCGGCTACGGCATGGTGGCCCCGTCCATGGAGGAGCTTCAGCTGATGGAGCCGGAGCTGGTCAAGCAGGGTGCGCACTACGGCGTGCGGATGAAGGCCGCCGCCCCGTCGCTGCACCTGATCCGCGTGGACATCCAGACCGAGGTCAACCCCATCATCGGCGGGCAGAAGCAGTCCGAGGAGCTGGTCAACAACCTCCGCGCCGAGTTCCAGGGCGACCGCGACGGCATCTGGGACACAGAGATCTTCGGCAAGACCCTCAACGAGCTGGTCCGCGAGGGCATCAGCGGCAAGCTCGCCCGCCTCCCGGAGGACGCCCGCCAAAAGCTGCGCGAGGCCCTGCAAAAGATCATCAACGAGGGCAGCGGCGGCATGATCTGCATATTGCTTTAGCCTTTACTTTGCATCCGTTATCTGATACAATGGCCGTAGCTGTTCAGCGGGGCTGAGGAATGGAGAATGGACAATGGAGAATGGACAATGGACAATGGCGGTACAAATCCTTCGGATTTGTATGATATAACACGACAATCGGCGTTGACTGGCATATTCACAGCCTTTAATCAAAGAAATCCGGTAACTGTTCAGTCGCGGACTCCTTCCGACCCGCTTCGCGGGCCACCTCCCTCAAAGAGGGAGGCTTTTGGATTCCCGTCCAGGCTCCCTCTCCGAGGGAGCTGGCAGCCGCAGGCTGACTGAGGGAGTCATCCTTGGACGACTGAACAGTTACGAAATCCGCAAGGATTTCCACAATCATTCTCCATTGTCCATTATCCATTCTCCATTCACCAGAAGTCCGCTCGTCCTCACTGCTGAACGGGACCCAACGGCTTCATCAAGACACAGGAGGGATACACATGCTGGAAATCGGGACGCTGGCGCCGGAATTTGAGCTGCCGGACCAGAACGGAGAGACGCACAGGCTGTCGGACTATCGGGGGCAGAAGGTGATCCTGTACTTCTATCCCAAGGACAACACCTCGGGCTGCACCAAGCAGGCCTGCGGCTTCAAGGACCGCTATCCCCTGTTCCGCGAAAAGGGCGCGGTGGTGCTGGGGGTCAGCAAGGACTCCGTGGCCTCCCACAAGAAGTTCGAGGAGAACTACGGCCTGCCCTTCACCCTGCTCAGCGACACCGAAAAGACCGTCATCCAGGCCTACGACTGCTGGAAGGAAAAGAAGAACTACGGCAAGGTCTCCATGGGCGTGGTCCGCACCACCTACCTCATCGACGAAAACGGCGTCATCACCCGCGCCATGGACAAGGTCAAGGCCGCGGACAATCCGGAGCAGATGCTGGGCCTGTTGGACAAGGGGGAATAGAGGCATTCGGGGTTGCGGCAAATCCTTTATACACTTATAGAAGGCTGACATTGGCCGGGCTCTCGCCCGGCCAATGCCTCACTCTCCCCCACTGACCCGGGACAGTATGTAGTCCCTGAAGAGGACCTGCTCCGGAGAGAGGTATTTCTTTTTGTAGACGAAGTACAGGTGATAGGGCATGGTGCCCTCCAGCGGGAAGGCGAGGACCCGGCCCTGGGCGACGTAGTCCCGGGCGGCGACCTCGGAGATGACGGAGATGCCCACCCCGGCGGCCACCAGCTGCTTGATGGTCTCGGTGTCGTCGATGGCGGCCACCACCCTGAGCCGCGCGGCGGGGATGGACTGCTTCATCCAGCGCATGAACTCCTGCTGGAGGGTGGAGGTGCTGGAGCGGGTGATCATCGGCGCCTCGGAGAGCAGCTCCGGGGGGAAGCTCCGCCCCTCCAGGGCCCTGTAGCGCTCGTCCGCCGGGGTGATGACCACCAGGTTCGCCACGCCGCAGTGCCGCACCGCGTAGTCCGAATCCAGGATCTTCATGTTGCAGAAGGCGAATTCACAGCCGTCCTGCTGCAGCCGCCCCTGGATCTCCGAATTGTAGCTGGTGACGAACTGGAAGCTCATGTCGGGATACAGCGCATGAAACCCGATCACCCAGTCCGACAGATAGTAGCGGCTGATGTAGGGCGTGGCCGCGATGGAGATGGTCCTGCCGTCCCGATTGGCCCGGCTCACCGCCAATATGCTGTCCCGGTTCAGCTTCAGCATCTCCTTGGCGTAGCCGTAAAACACCCGCCCGTCCTGGCTCAGCTCCATGGAGCGGGTGGTGCGGTTCAAAAGCCGCGTGCCCAGTTCCCGCTCCAGATTGCGGATGTGGATAGTCACCATCGACTGGGATAGCTGCAATCGGTCCGCAGCGTTGGAAAAGCTGCCCTCGTCTACCGCCGCCACAAATGATTCAAGCTGTTTGAAGTCCATGCGCGTCTCCATAAATGCCCCGCAGGCAAATTTATAAATCAATAGGTATTATATATTAATTATTATAAATTGTCAATCGGGATTTGTCGGGCTTCGCCCGACAAATCCAGGGAATGGGGGGATGGCAAAAGGCGAACGCTCTAATTGACACATGACGAAAGAGGCGCGCTCAGTTGCGCGCCTCTTTCGCTATGACCCGGGGAACGGCGTTTATTTGGGGCTTTGTCGCCGGGCCGAGAGGTCGTCCTCTATTAGCAGATCAGCTGGTTCAAATCCTGGAGCAGCTCGTGACAATCGTCGGAGTAGATCTCCATCTGGATGGGCGTGGCGCGGTGGAGGCTGCACACCCCCAGCAGGGATTTGGCGTCCACCTGATAGCGCCCCTGTCGAAGCAGTATCGTGTAGGGGTAGCGGTTTGTGATGTTGACCAGAGCACTCACATGCTCAGGCCGATGCAGCGCGATGTCTACGGCTCTCATAAGCTCACCTCCCATCTGGCTGAAATGGACAGAGAACGAGGCCACGTCAAACGGTGCCTCGCCATTAAGCATGCTAAAAGGTTTTCTCCACGAGTTATTCTGTTAAGTTATTATACCTTATTTTACAATGGAAAGCAAGGGTTAACCGCGAATTAAACGCCACTATAATGAATTATTATAATTGTGTTTGTTTGGGTTATGCCGCCAGCCGACCAGTGGATGTGTTCAATCCTCCCGCCACTCCATCCGAAGCTGCGGGTCGATCCAGCTCGTCTGCTTCGCGTCGTAGACCCTGTCCCCGGGCAGCAGATTCCCGATCAGCAGCGGAGAGGCGGGGTCGTGGCGGCGCATGTTGGCACGGACGGCGGCGGCGTCGTAGTTGGCATAGCAGTAGCGGCACAGGTGGCCGCAGGTGTTGTAGGCCCCGATGTCCGCGCCCAGATAGCAGGCGCAGCCCTTCCGCGCGGAGGGAGTGGCGGGTGCCCGGAGCCGCTGTCCCAGCGCGCGCTCGTACATGGCCAGGGTCATGCAGCCGCCGCAGTCCGCACCGAACCGGGCCAGCTCGTCCCCCTCTGCGCAGGGGCGGAGGGTCATGCCGTGCGCCTTGCAGATGTCGGCCATCGCCCTGCCCAGCATGAGCCGGTCCTCCCGCGCCACAGGCCGCGCCTCGGGAAAGTTGCGCCGGGTCTTTTCGTACAGGTCGATGAAGCTGATGACCACGTCCCGGGTGTAGCCCGCCAGCGCCCCGGCCATGTACTCGAAGGCCCGGATGTGCCGCGCCACGGGCCATTCGTCGCCGATCCAGATGGGATCGTACCGCCAGCCCACCCGGTTCGGACCCACTGCGTCTGACAGCCGCCGGAAGGACTCCAGCACCCGCTTTACCCCCGGCACGTTCGGCTCCACATCCCTGCCATAGGGCGTGATGGTCACGTACCAGTATTGGCCAAAAGGCTCCAGCAGCTTCAGCCGCGGCAGCATCGGTGCGGGATTCTTGGTGCAAAAGCCGATCAGGTCCACCACCGCCGGGTCCAGCCGGTACCGCGCCACGCTGCCGGGATCGTAGGGATTCCGCACCAGTACAAACCCCGCCCGCAAGCGGTTCTCAAACCACTCCGAATAAAACGCCGGAATGTCCGTCCGCTGCCCCGTGTTGATGATCACGAAGACGCCCCCTTTTTTGAGAAAAAGATCGGTTTTGCACACAGAATAACGTTGGAATGAGGAATTCGGAATGAGGAATTAGGAATTATAAATGGTTCGGCTGCGTAGGGGCGGCGATGCGGCGTCTGCCAGGCAGTACGTATTGCTTCGGTATATGGCGGGCGGCCATTGGCCGCCCCTACAACGCGCGGCAGCTGCTATTCATTCCTAATTCCTAATTCCTCATTCCTAATTCCCAATTCCTAATTCTCCAATAAAGATTTGCCGTTCTCCTCCTGGTCCCTACTGCCTGCTCCCTACTCCCTAACGCTCACCCCACCCTTGAACACGGTCTCCACCCCGGCGACCACGTGGTCCAGCAGGCGGTTGATGGTCCCGTCGTTCCAGAACTCGGCGCTTCGGCGGGTGCGGGCGCGGAAGTCGTCCACGTCGGCGCAATCCGGGCGGTGGCGGACGGGGCCATCCTGGGGGAGCAGGTTGCCCAGGTACCAGTCCTTGCGCCTGGCCGGGGCGCGCACGGCGGGGTCCTCCGAGGCGAGGGCGGGGGCGAGCTCCCGGCGCAGCTGATGAATCTCCTCCGCCTGGGCCGGGAGCGCGGCGACGGCATCCAGCACCTGCCGCTTCAGCGCGCCCTCCAGGACCTCCCGCCCGCACGCCGGGCACGTGAAGACGGTCTCGATGCGCCGCAGCCGCTTCATCCCGCCGCCGCAGGGGCAGAGGGTGCGCCCCACCAGGGCCCTGCGGCTGCCAAAGCGCATGCCGCCCTTTTTGCCGCAGTTGGAGCGCAGCCACAGCTCGTCGGCGGCGCGCTCGAACACCTCCCTGGGTATCACGGGCGGGTGGGCGTCCCGAACGCGATAGCTGGGCAGCTGTCCCCGGTTCTTCTCGTTCTTGTGGGTCAGGAAGTCGGAGACGAAGGTCTTTTGCAGCAGCAGGTCCCCGGCGTACTTCTCATTGGTCAGCAGATAGCGCACGGCGCTGGGCCGCCAGGTGGTGCAGCCCGAGCCGCTGGGCACGCCCTCCCGGCGCAAAAAACCCGCGATCATGTCCAGGCTGTAGCCGTCCAGGAAGTCCCGGTAGACCCGGCGCACCACCTCGGCCTGGTCTTCGTTGACCACCAGCCGCCCCCGCGCGTCCTTGTCGTAGCCCAGAAAGCGGTTGCAGTTCACCATGGGCAGGCCCCGCTGGAAGCGGTACTGTATGCCCAGGCGGATGTTCTGGCTGATGGAGGCGCTCTCCTGCTGGGCGATGGAGGCCAGTATGGTCAGCAGCACCTCGCCCTGTCCGTCCAGGGTGTCGATGCCCTCCTTCTCGAAGGTGACGCCCACCCCCTTCGCCTTGAGCCTGCGCACCACCGTCAGGCAGTCCAGCGTGTTGCGGGCGAAGCGGGAGATGGACTTGGTCAGGATCAGATCGATCCGCCCCGCCTCGGCTTCCTCGATCATGCGGTTGAAGCCGTCCCGGCGGGCCAGGCTGGTGCCGGAGATGCCCTCGTCGGCGAAGATGCCCGCCAGCGCCCAGCCGGGATGGTTCACGATCAGGTCGTGATAGTGGGCGCACTGGGCGGCGTAGGAGCTCTCCTGCTCCTCCAGATCGGTGCTGACCCGGCAGTAGGCCGCCACCCGAAGCGGCCCGTCATCGGTCCCGCTCCCCCGCTCACGCGCCTTGATGACCTGCACCGCGCCCGGCTTTTCCTCCGCCTCCGCCGCCCGGATGCGGGCGTAGGGATCGCCGAAGCCCAGGGTCTGATTGGCCAGCACGAAGACCTCCCGGCTGACGATGCCCTCGTGGCGCTCGGGGACGTAGAACTGATCCGCCTCGCCGCGGTTCACGTGCTGCCTGAACTCCCCGTCCCGATAGGTCTTTTGCAGCAGCGCGTCGCCGGTATAGGTGAGGTTGGTCAATATGGCCGTCACGGTGGAGGGCTGCCAGGTGACCCTGTACTTTGTTGGCACGCCCCGCGCCTCCAGCATGGCGGCGATGGCCCCGGGCCGCATCCCCCTGAGGGCGCAGGCGAAGATCTCCTCCACCACCGCGGCCTCCTCCGGGAGCACCTCCAGCGAACCGTCCGCCACCTTGTAGCCGTAGGGCGGGCGCTTGTAGCGGAATTCCCCGGCCTGGAAGCGCTGCCTGTAGCCCAGCTTCACGTTGCCCGATATGGAGCGGCTCTCCTCCGCGGCAAAGGACGCCATGATGGACAGAAACAGCTCCGAGCTCATGCTGCCCGTGTCGATGTGCTCCTTGTCAAACAGGATCCGCACCCCCAGCGCCTTCAGCGTCCGCACCAGCCGAAGGCAGTCCACGGTGTTGCGGGAGAAGCGGGACACGGACTTGGTCAGCACCACCCGAACCCTCCCCCGGGCGCAGTCCCCGATCAGCCGCGTCAGCTCGGGCCGGTTGTCCGCGTGGGTGGCGCTGAGCCGCTCAGCGTAGACGTCCACGAGCGTCCACCCCGCGTGGGTCTGAACCACCTGCAGCCAGTGGGCGCGCTGGGACTCCAGGCTCTCCTCCTGGGAGGCCTCCTCCGTGGACACACGGCAGTAGGCCGCCACGGGGACCTCCTCCTGTTCCCCGGGCAGCGGTTTCGCAATATGAGACTGAGACATGTACCAAAACCTCCTTCATTGCTTTCGGCGGATCGCTCCGCCGCCTCTATTATGAAGGAGGGGCTTAAAGATCGTGTTTATTTCAAAAGAACCGTTCCGTTTTCAGTTGCCTTGCCCGCCGCGTTCTGGTATAATACTACAGGATTTTTGAGCAATCCCCGAAACCGCCGCACCCCAAAGAACAGGAGGCTCTCGCATGCTGTCCATGGACGTCGTCTTTACCCAGATACTGGTGATCCTGCTCTACATCGTCATCGGCTACATCGCCGGAAAGGCCCATCTGATCGACGCCGGGCAGCGCAAATACCTGACCACCGTCTGTACGAGCCTGATCCTGCCCTTCACCATACTCTCCGCCAGCAGCCAGTCGCTGACCCTGCGGCAGATGGCGGACCTGGGCCTGTCCTTTCTGGTGATGCTGGGGCTGTTCATCGCCACCACCTTCGCCGCCATGCGCATACAGGCCGCGCGGGGCGTGCCCATGCCGGCCCGGGTCACCACGGCGTCGCTGGTCACCTATCCCAATTGCACCTTCCTGGGCCTGCCGCTGTGCCGCGCGCTGTTCGGGGACATGGCCATACTCTACAACGCCGTGGCCATGGTGGCCTTCAACGCACTGTTCTTCACCTGGCAGTGCAGCATGTTCACCGGGCAGAAATTCCGCCCGCGCAACCTGGCCACCCCCGGCACCATCGCCACCTTCCTGCTGATCGTCATGCTGCTGCTGCGCATCCAGTTTCCCGCGCCGGTGCAGACCGTGGTGTCCAGCACCGGGTCCATGATCACCCCGCTGTCGCTGATCATCATCGGCGTCATGATGTCCGAAAACCGGCTGACCGCCATCCTCCGGGAGCGCCGCGCCTATGTGGTCACGCTGCTGCGCAACCTGGTCATCCCCCTGATCGCCATGCTGATCCTCCGGTTCCTCCCCGGCGACGCCGCCTCCCGCCTGTGCCAGCTGGTCTATCTGGCCTGCCCCTGCGCCACCCTCACCAGCATCTACGCCATACAGTGCGACATGGAGCCCGAACTCGCCGCCCGCAGCGTCCTCATGTCCACCCTGTTCTTCTCCCTCAGCCTCCCGATCATCATCTCCGTCGGGATGAGGTTCTTTGGCTGATTAAAAAGGGATCGGGGATCAGAAACGTTCGTTCCCAGGTCACTGTTCAGTCCTGCGGCAAATGGAAATTTGGCGAGGCACGGGGGACCTCATCCGTCCTCCGCTTCGCTCCGGCCACCTTCCCCAGGGGGGAAGGCTAAATACCGGCTGACGCTATCCAAAAGCCTTCCCCTCTGGGGAAGGTGGCAGCCCGAAGGGCTGACGGATGAGGTCCTCCGTCATCCCGTTTAATCATCATTTATCACAGTAGTACTGAATGGATACGTTCCCAGGCTGTTTCCAATCCCCAATCCCTGATCTCATTCTTCATCCAGATAATAGCCGAGCCACATCTCGACCTCCCTGTCGTTGATGCGGGTCTTGACCATCGCCACCCGGTGCCGCCTGTCCACCTTGCGGATGTCGTTCTCATAGGGCTTGAGGAAGCCGTCGAGTATGCGCAGGCGTCCGTCCACGAACCGCGCCCGGGACAGCTCGATCACGCCGCCGCATTTGAACAGCCGCTCGGCCAGCTTCGCGTCGTCGCCCCGGAGCACCCAGCTCTCCGCGTCGTAGCGTATGACCCGTATGGCGCGCTCCACGATGCTCAGCTGCGTGACGGGAATGTCAGGGTCGTCGGAAGCGAAAAAGACGTAGCCCGGAAACACCCTGTCCTCGAGGACCTCAAAGCTGCCCTGGCGTCTGAAGTAGTGCTGGCGCACGGGCACTATGGCCCGCACCCCCATGCGCCGCTCCAGCTCCCGGCTCACCTCCTCCTCCCGTCCCGTGACGCAGAACAGGCAGCCGTAATAGCATTGCTCCCTGAGCGTTTCCGACATAGCATCGCCTCCGTGCCCGGCAGACGCCCCATCGTGGGCCTGCGCGGGTCTTTTTTTGTCGTCGCTGATGATGGGCAGGCGGCACCCCGCCGCCGGGACAGGGCCGTCCGTTCGATTGGTAATTGTTCAGTCGGGGACTCCTTCCGACCCGCTTCGCGGCCCACCTCCCTCAAAGAGGGAGGCTTTTGGGCTCCCGTCCAGGCTCCCGTCCAGGCTCCCGTCCAGGCTCCCGTCCAGGCTCCCGTCCAGGCTCCCGTCCAGGCTCCCGTAAAGGCTCCCGTAAAGGCTCCCTCTCCGAGGGAGCTGTCAGCCGCAGGCTGACTGAGGGAGTCATCCCTGGGCGACTGAATCATTGCCTCGATTATTTGTAATACCCGGCGTACCACTCCGCGAACGCTCTCAGCCCCTCGCGTATGCCGATTTTTGGGGTGAAGCCGTAGTCGCGCTCGAGGGCGGCGCTGTCGGCGTAGGTCACCGGCACGTCCCCGGCCTGCATGCCGACCAGCTCCCGGTGCCCCTCGAAATCGTAGTCCTCCGTGAGGACGCCCGCCCGCACCAGCTCCTCCTGGAGCGTGCGGATATAATCCAGCAGGTTCTCCGGCTGGCCGCCGCCGATGTTGTACACCGCGTAGGGCGGGATGGGCAGTCCGTCCGCGCCCGTGGCCCTGGACGGCGCGCCCCGCATGACCCGGTAGACGCCCTCCACGATGTCGTCGATGTAGGTGAAATCCCGGCGCATGTCGCCGTAGTTGAAGATCTGGATGGTCTTCCCCGCCGCCAGCTTTTGCGTGGCGCTGTAGTAGAACATATCCGGGCGTCCCGCGGGACCGTAGACCGTGAAGAACCGAAGCCCCGTGGACGGGATGTCGTAGAGCTTGCTGTAGGCGTGGGCCAGCAGCTCGTTGGATTTCTTGGTCGCCGCGTAGAGGCTCACCGGGTTGTCCACCTTGTCCTCCGTGGAGAACGGCACCTTCTTGTTCCCGCCGTAGACGGAGGAGCTGGAGGCGTACACCAGGTGCTCCACGGGATGGCGGCGGCAGGCCTCCAGCAGATTGTAGAAGCCGATGATGTTGCTCTCGATGTACACGTCCGGGTGGTCGATGGAATACCGCACGCCCGCCTGCGCCGCCAGGTTCACCACGAGGTCAAAGCGGTACTCCTCAAACAGCGCGTCCACCAGCGCCCTGTCCGCGATGGAGCCCTTGACGAACACGTGCTTCACCGGGGACTGCTCCGCCGCCCGCTCCACAAGCCCCAGCCGGTACGCCTTCAGCGCGGGATCGTAGTAGTCGTTCATGTTGTCCAGGCTGACCACCGTCCCGCCGCCCATCTCCTTGAGCAGCCGCAGCACCAGGTTGGCCCCGATGAAACCGGGACAGCCCGTCACCAGAATGGTCCTGCCGTTAAGCTCAATCCTCCGCTTTCCGTTGGACGCTTCATTGCGCATGTGCTAATCCCTCCTGAACAGGTCGCGCGTATAGACCTTCTCCTTCACGTCGTCCAGCGCCATGTCGTAGCGGTTGGCGACGATGCAGCCGCACATCCGCTTGAACTTCTTCAGATCGTTGACCACCAGGGAGCCGAAGAAGGTGGAGCCATCCTCCAGCGTCGGTTCGTAGACCACCACCGTCGCCCCCTTGGCCTTGATCCGCTTCATGACCCCCTGAATAGAGGACTGGCGGAAGTTGTCGCTGTTGGACTTCATCGTCAGGCGGTAGACGCCCACGACGGCCTCCTTCTGCTTGCGCTCCCGGGCGGTGCTGTAGTCGGCGGAGGCCGTATAGGTTCCGGCGATCTCCAGCACGCGGTCGGCGATGAAGTCCTTGCGCGTCCGGTTGCTCTGCACGATGGCCTGGATCAGGTTCTCCGGCACGTCGCGGTAATTCGCCAGGAGCTGCTTGGTGTCCTTGGGCAGACAGTAGCCGCCGTAGCCGAAGGATGGGTTGTTGTAGTAGTCGCCCACGCGGGGGTCCAGGCACACGCCCTTGATGATGGGCGCGGTCTTGAGCCCCTTCACCTCGGCATAGGTGTCCAGCTCGTTGAAATAGCTGACCCGCAGGGCGAGATACGTATTCACGAACAGCTTGGTGGCCTCCGCCTCCGTGGTCTCCATGAACAGCACGGGAATGTCGGCCTTGACCGCGCCCTGCTTCAGCAGCGCCGCGAACCGCTCCGCGGCCTCCCGGTTCGCAGGGTCCGCGCCCACAATGATGCGGCTCGGGTACAGGTTGTCATACAAAGCCTTGGATTCCCGCAGGAATTCCGGGCTGAAGATGATGTTGTCCATGCCCAGCTGCTCGCGGATGTGGACGGTGTATCCCACGGGCACCGTGGACTTGATCACCACGGTGGGCTTCGTCTCCCGCCCGGCGCAGGCCTCCCGGATCAGCGTCAGCACGGCCTCCACCGCGCCGCAGTCAAAGTAGTTCGTCTTCGGGTCGTAGTTGGTGGGCGCCGCCACGATGATGTAATCCGCCGCGGCGTAGGCGGCGGCCGCGTCCGTGGTGGCGGTCAGCGAGAGCCCCCGCGCCTCGTGCCCGGCCAGGTATTGCTCGATGTACTCGTCCCGGATCGGACTCGACCAGGCGTTGATCCGCGCCACCTTTTCCGGCAGGATGTCCACGGCGGTCACGTCGTTGTGCTGGGACAGCAGCACGGCCAGCGACAGGCCGACATAGCCCGTGCCCGCCACGGCGATCCGCATGCGCCCGACATCCGCCGGCTCCGGCGCGTCGTCCACGATGACATCGGTGACCTGAAAGCCGAGCACGTCGGACAGGGCAAGCAGCTGGTCCACGGACGGGCTGTAGCTCATCGCCTCGAGCCGCGACAGCAGGGAGCGGTTGACGCCCGACTTCCCGGCCAGCGCCGCCTGCGAGAGCTTCAGCGTCTTTCTCCGACGAATCACCGTCTCGGAGAGCAGCTTCAGTGATAAATGCTTCATGTTTTCCTCCTTGCTGCCTGCAGCGGCAATGACAGGTTCCATAATGGAACCATGATAGCAGGCGCGCGCCGGAAATGCAACCACCTTGACGCCATAACGGGTGTAAAATTTGTGATCGAAGCGCCCACCCAACCCGTTTTGTCGCTGACTGCGACAAAACGGGAACGGAGTGGCGCGTTAAACACTGCCGCGCGCGCTGTAGGGACGTTACCGCTCATCGTCCCTCGGGGCGGACTTCCTCGGTCTGGCCTTCGGCCAGCCAGCTCCCTCAAAGAGGGAGCCTAAAAGGCATACGCGCACACGAAAAGGCTCCCTCCCCGAGGGAGCTGCCACTCTGATCAGTAGCCCTCCCCCAAACCCCAGACCTTTATACTATTTTTACCCAAAAGGGTATTTACAAATCGCTCTGGATGTGCTATAATCTTTCTCGTCGTCAAGACATGGGGCATTAGCTCAGTTGGCTAGAGCGCTACACTGGCAGTGTAGAGGTCACGAGTTCGAGTCTCGTATGCTCCACCAGAATACGAAGCGTTGAATTCGGTTTCTTGCGAAACATGTTCGCGCTTGCAATAGAAATAGAGGTCGGTCGATAAGGCTGGCCTCTTTTCTTATGCCTTTTTGGGGGTCTACGTTTAACAGGATGGGTTTTTCACGCTCTATGCGGGGGGTATACAGGGAAAAGTCGTTCTGATGAAAATAATGAACGTTTCTGACTGTATGAGCCCTGCTTTTTTCATATAGATTTCCCTCTGGCTTGCGAATCCAGATTAAAGCGTAATGTGACCTAATGACCTAATTGCCTTTTTCATTAGGTCACCTTTAGGTCGGATTATTCCAAGTCTGACAGCGGAAAAATCCATTTCTGACCTAATGACCTAACGTTTTCTTATAAAATAGAAAAAACTGATATGTATGTGTAGGAAAAGAATAAAAAATCGTAACTGTTCAGTCCATCCCGAATAATACATGAAAACGGTTCTCGGGCACCTGTTCGATCTTGCCGGGGCGGACCGATGGGTAGATAAGGATTTCAAATCCCTCCTTCTCCGCCAAAGACCCTGCATGATAAACGTGCAGGGTTTTTTTGTGTGCCGGGCATGGCACACATCTAACCGGTGGAAGTCCGGTCGCGGGTATTTACCGCCAAGCGTAGCGAACCGCAAGCTGCTGGTGGCAACGC
>CADCAS010000034.1:21324-21918 GCA_902799465.1 uncultured Eubacteriales bacterium | reverse complement strand
TGGGCTCCCGTTTGCCAGGCTGAATGCAGCCCCCATCTTTGCCAGTTTAAATGCAGCCCCTCTTATCCTTCCCTCTGCGTTTACTTTGGCAATTGAGGCAACGCGGAGGACGCACCCCGTCCCCCGCGTTTTTGCGTGCGGGGAATTGCACAGGGTTCGATGTGGTGCTATAATGAATTGGGAATCTATGTGAATGGAGAATGGAGAATTCATGTGGAAATCCTTGCGGATTTCTTTGATTAAATAGGCGTTACAGCGCTGCTTATAGTGTTTAATCGTGACTATTCAGTCGCCCGGGGATGACTCCCTCAGTCAGCCTGCGGCTGACAGCTCCCTCGGAGAGGGAGCCTGAACGGGAGCCCAAAAGCCTCCCTCTTTGAGGGAGGTGGCCCGCGAAGCGGGTCGGAAGGAGTCCCCGACTGAACAGATACGTTTAATCAGACAAATCCGCAGGATTTGCACCGCCATTCTCCATTCTCCATTTTCCATTCTCAATTCGTATCTATTCAGTTCTGCTGTAATAAGTGGAGATTGTCCGAGGCAACGGGGAACGACCTCTCAGTCACCGACTTCGTCGGCGACAGCTCCCCTGAA
>CADCAS010000034.1:5527-21290 GCA_902799465.1 uncultured Eubacteriales bacterium | reverse complement strand
GGCTCCCCTTCCAGGGGAGCTGTCAGCCGTTAGGCTGACTGAGAGGTCGTCCCCCGCAGCCTACCAAGTCTCTGTTTGTCGCAGAACTGAACAGTTACCGCTGACAAAACGATCCAGGAGGCACACATGCGCATCTACACCGGACGGAGCCGGCTTATGGAGGGCGCCATGCTGCGCGCGCTGCGCGAGGCCATAGCGGGTGAGCGGGCGGACCATATCATCGTGGTGCCGAAGCAGCTGACGCTCCAGACCGAGCGGACGCTGCTGGACGCCCTCGGGCTGGAGGGCTCCTTCGCGCTGCAGGTGGTCAGCCCGGAGCGGCTGTGCCAGCGGGTGTTCGAGGCCGCGGGCATGCCGGAGGGCGCGCGGGTGGACGAGCGGGGCCGGGTGATGCTGGCCCGCACGGCCATCCGGGAGACGTCGGACCGGCTGAGCCTCTACCGCGGCGCGGAGCACAGAAGGGGCTTCGCGGACCGCTGCGCCCGGCAGCTGGAGCTGCTGCGGCAGGCGGGGCTGACCCCGGAGCGCCTCATGGACTGCGCGGGATCGGCCGACGGGCTGCTGGCCATGAAGCTCAAAGACCTGTCCGCCATACTCTCCCGCTACGAGGCGCTCATCGCAGGCCGCTTCCAGGACGGTGAATCGGAGCTTCGGGACGCGGCGGAGCGTGCGGGACGGGCGGCGTTTTTGAAGGATGCCGACGTGACCTTCTACGGCTTCGACCTGACCCCGCCCTCGCTGCACCGGCTGATGGCGGCGATGGCGGCGGCGTGCCCGGAGACCCGGCTCTTCCTGCCCCTGGACGCCGACCCCAACGCCCGGGACGCCGACGTGTTCGACCCCCTGCGCCGCTGCCTGGACCGCGTATGCAAGGCCTGCGAGGCCGCGGGCGTGGCGGTGGAGCTGATCCCCGTCGCCGGGGACGAGGACATCCCCCACGCGCTGAAGGTACCGGTCCCGCGGCAGGCCGGGGAGCTGACCCACCTGGCCCGGGAGCTGTACGCTTACCCCAGCCTGCCCGCCGACGCCGACAGGCCGCCCCGACACGTCCAGCTGGCCGCCGCCCGCAACCCCGTGGAGGAGTGCCAGTTCGCCGCGGCGCTGTGCCGCAGGCTCGCCATGCGCAATAACTGGCGCTGGAACGACTTTCTGATCCTCTGCCGCGACGCCGACGCCTACCGCCAGCCGTTGAAGGACGCCTTCCGCGCCTACGGCGTGCCGGTGTTCCTGTCCTCCAGCCGCCCCGCCGCGCGGCACGCCCTGGCGGAGTGCCTGCTTTCGGCGCTCCGGCTGATCGAGCCGCGCCCCCAGGCCGAGGACGCGCTGGCGCTGCTGCGCACGGGCTTCATGCCCGTCAGCAACGACGAGGCGGACCGCCTGGCCAACCACATGACCCGCCACGGCATCCGCCCCCGGGCGCTGTTCAAGCCGCTGAAACGGGGCAGCGAGGCCGAGCTGCAGGCGCTGGAGCCGGTGCGGGAGCGCTTCGCGCGGCCCCTCGTCGCCCTGAAGGGGCGGCTGAAGCGGGCCGGAGACCTGAAGGCCCAGCTGGCGGCGCTGTTCGGCTTCCTGGAGGACATCGAAGCCCCCGCCCGGCTCCAGGCCCGCATCGACGCGCTGATCGGGGCGGGCCTTCGGGAGGAGGCCGGGGAGGCGGCCCAGGTGTGGAACCGGGTCATGGGCGCACTGGACCAGATGGCCGCGCTGATGGGCGACGCGCCGCTGCCCGCAGAGGAGCTTCGGCAGACGCTGTCGGAGTCGCTGGAGGCCGCGGTGATCAAGCCCCTCCCCCAGGCCGACGACGCCGTGTACGTCCAGCCCGCGGACCGGGTGCTTTACCGCGGCTGCAGGGCGCTTCTGATCCTGGGCGAGACGGACCGGGCCGGGGCCGACCCCGACGGGCTGTTCAACGCCGCCCAGCTCAAGCAGGTGTCCCGCATGACCGACGCCTACCTGGGCTCCGACGACGCCGAGCTGTCCATGCTGCGGCGCTACTATCTGAAATCCGCCTTCGAGATGGCTTCGGACTACCTCTGCGTCAGCTGGCCGCTGAGCGGCATGGACAATGCCGCCCAGCACCCCGGCCCGCTGGCGGCGCTGATCCGGGGCATATTCCCCCGCCTCGGCGCGCGCGGCGGCGTCACCGGCGACCCCGGCGTGGCCTGCATGCTCCGCGCCGCGCCGGAGGGCGCCATGGCCTGGGCGGCGCGGGGGCTGTCCCAGTGCGCCGAGGGGGTGGCGCTGTCCGTGGACGATGCCGCGGCGCTGGCGGGTCTGTCCGCGCTGTCGGCGCACGACCCCGCCCTGGCCCGGAAATTTGACCGGCTGAGCGCCGCACTGACCCCCGCCGAGGCCGCGGACCGCCTGGACCCCGCCGCCGCCAGGGCGCTCTACGGCGCGATCCGCCGGCAGAGCGTCACCCGGCTGGAGCGCTTCGCCCAGTGTCCCTTTGCCTACTTCACCCAGTATGGGCTGCGCCCCGAGCGGCTGGAGCCCTACGGACTCAACGCCCGGGACGAGGGCAGCTTCTTCCACGACGCGGTGCACGAGTTCCTGCTGGAATCCATGGACGACCTGAACCGGCTGACCCTTCACGAGGCCGAGGACCGCATGGACCGCATCGCCGACGGCCTGCTGGATCAGATGGCCGCCCGGGGCCCCTTGGGGGACAGCGCCGTGGCCCTGGCCGAGCGGCGGCGGCTGAAGGCCACCGCGCGGACCTGCGCCGGTGTGCTGACCGAGCACATGCGGGGCAGCCGCTTTGCCCCCGCCGCCCTGGAGACCGACTTCGGGCGCGAGGACGGCCCCGCCACGCTGACGGTGAACGCCGCCACCGGGGAGTGCGCGCTGGAGGGCCGCATCGACCGCATCGACGAGTGGGCCGAGGGAAATTACCTGCGGGTCATCGACTACAAGCGCGGCGGCAGGGCCCTCGAGCTGGACGCCGCCTACCACGGGCTGAGCCTCCAGCTGCCCGTCTACCTGGCCGCCGCCATGCGCAGGCGGCAGGAGAAGAGCGCCGGGGTGTTCTACTTCAACCTGGACGAGGGCATCGTGACCCTCCAGTCCACCGACTCCGCCGCCGTCGAAAAGGAGCGCCGGGGACGGTTCCGGCTCAACGGCCTCACCGTGGACGATCCCGATGCCCTGAACGCCCAGTCCCCCAACTTCCCCGAGGTGCTCAACGTCCGCGTCACGCGGGACGGCAGCCTCTACAAGGGCGCGCTGGCCACCGACCAGCACGGCTTCGAGGCCCTCACCGCCCGCGCCCTGGACCGCGCCGCCCACTGGCTGGACGCCATACGCTCCGGCGAGGCCTCCGTGGCCCCCGCCGAGTTCAAGCAGTCCACCCCCTGCCAGTGGTGCGACCTTCGCGCCGCCTGCCTCTTCGACCCCCGCCTCAACGCTGCCTGTGTGCGCCGCTTCAAAACCATGCGTGGCGATCAGGTGCTGGAGAAGCTGAAGCTGGAATGAGAATTTGTCGGGCTTCGCCCGATGAATTCAGGGAGTAGGCAGTAGGCAGTAGGGAGTAGGGGGAGCTACGGCATCCCTCAGATTTCTTTTGAAACCATCGCGTTTTCGGAGGGGCAGGGGATGCTTGACGTTCTTCATCCCATATAAGACGCCGTTCATCTGCCGTTCTCCCCCTACTCCCTACTGCCTACTCCCTACTCCCTACTCCCTGCTCCCCAACGCTCTACTACATAAAACGGAGGCTTCATCATGAGAGACGAGACCAAATGCCTGCATGCCGGGTACACGCCCGGCAACGCCGAACCCCGGGTGCTGCCCATCGTGCAGAGCATCACCTACGCCTACGACACCGCGGAGGAGATCGCCAAGGTGTTCGACGACCCGACGCTTTCGCTGGTGTATTCCCGCTTCGGCAATCCCACCGTGATGGCGGTGGAGGACAAGATCGCGGCGCTGGAGGGCGGCGTGGCGGCCATGTGCACCACCTCGGGCCAGGCGGCGAACCTGCTGGCGGTTTTGACCATCTGCGGCGCGGGCGACCACATCATCAGCCTGGCCAGCATCTACGGCGGCACCACGAACCTGTTCAACGTGACGCTCAAGCGCCTGGGCATCACCACCACCTTTGTCAGCGGCGACGAGTCCGACGAAGCCATCGAGGCGGCGTTCACGGACCGCACCCGGCTGGTGTTCGGCGAGACCATGGCCAACCCCGCCATGAACGTGCTGGACATCGAGCGCTTCGCCGCCATCGCCCATAAGCACGGCGTGCCGCTGATCGTGGACAACACCTTCGCCACCCCGGTGTTCTGCAAGCCCATCGAATTCGGCGCGGACATCGTCACTCACTCCACCTCCAAGTACATGGACGGCCACGCGGTGCAGATCGGCGGCGTCATCGTGGACGGCGGCAGGTTCGACTGGTGCAACGGCAAGTTCCCCGAGCTCACCGAGCCCGACGAGAGCTACCACGGCATCTCCTACACCCAGGCCTACGGCAAGGCGGCCTACATCACCCGCGCCCGCATGAACCTGATGCGCGACTTCGGCGTCTATCCCGCCGCCCACTCGGCCTTCCTGCTGAACCTGGGCCTGGAGACCCTGCCCGTGCGCATGCGCCAGTACCACGAAAACGGCATGCGGGTGGCGGAGTACCTGGAAAAGCACCCCAAGGTCGTCTCCGTCAAGTTCCCCGCCCTGCCCTCCGACAAGGACCACGCGCTCTATGAGAAGTACCTCAAGGGCACCTGCGCGGTGATCTCCTTCACACTGGCCGGCGGACGCGAGACCGCCATGGCGTTCCTGGACGCCCTCAAGCTGGTGTCCAACGAGGTCCACGTGGCCGACATCCGCACCTGCATCCTCCATCCCGCCTCCTCCACCCACCGCCAGTGCACTGCCGAACAGCTCGAGGCCGCCGGCATCGGCGAGGGCCTCGTCCGCCTGTCTGTGGGCTTGGAAAACGTGGAGGACATCCTGGCCGACCTGGAGCAGGCGTTTGAGAAGATTTGAATGAGGAATTAGGAATTGGGAATTGGGAATTAAAAATGGCTTGGCTGCGGCGGGGCGACAATACTCCAACCGCTATGTTGCATATATTGTATCGGTGTATGAAACCAGCGTGTGCGTCAGCTGCTATTCATAATTCCCCATTCCCCATTCCCAATTCCCAATTCTAAAATCATCCCCCAAGGAGGTTCATATGAACGAGTTTATCAGTAAGCGCAACGCTCTGCTGGCCGAGAAGGTCATCAAGGGGCTGGGATCGCGGAACATGACGGGGTGGTATGCCGCGGACCGGGCGTCGGCGGTGAAGCTGGCGCTGGACCTGATCCCCGAGGGCGGCACGGTGACCATGGGCGGGGCCCTGAGCGCCCGGGAGATCGGGCTGGTGGACGCGGTGCAGGCGGGACCTTACACCTTCATCGACCGCGACGCCATCGCCGACAAGCGCGCCGCCATGCTGGCCGCCTACGACGCCGACGTGTTCCTCTCCGGCGCGAACGCCATCACCGAGGACGGCGTGATGGTCAACATCGACGGCAACGCCAACCGCGTCTCCGCCATCGCCCAGGGGCCGAAAAAGGTGATCTTCATCGTGGGCATGAACAAGGTCTGTCCCGACCTGGACGCCGCCATGAAGCGCGCCCGCAACGTCGCCGCCCCCATCAACGCCCAGCGGTTCGGGCTCTCCACCCCCTGCGCCAAAACCGGCGCATGCATGGACTGCAAGTCCCCCGACACCATCTGCTGTCAGTTCCTCATCACCCGCTACTCCCGCCACAAGGACCGCATCCACGTGATACTGGTCAACGACGCGCTGGGGTTCTGATGGAATATCAGTCTATTTGCTGATGTTTTTATTGACATGTCTTTGAAGCTGTGGTATGATGCCATTGAAGGGAGGCCGACAGCATGCAGTCTGTAGTCAGTGCCATCACCAACACGGTGCCCATCTCACAGTTCAACCGGGGCCGCGCCGGGCAGATCTTTGAGGACGTGCGCCGCTCCGGGGCCAAGGTGGTCATGAAGAACAACGCCGCCGAATGCGTCCTTCTCTCCCCGGAGGAATACGTGCGCCTGATGGACGAGCTCAACGACGCCCGGTTGCTGGCCCTGGCCGACGCGCGGATGCGCGATTACGACCCCGGCGCGCTGATCGGTGAAGCGGAGATGAACCGCCGCCTGGGCGTCACCGAGGAGGACCTGACCGAAGTCGGCGAGGTGGCGTTTGAATGAGCTGGGAGGTCAGCTATCTCCCGGAGGCGGAGCGCGACCTTCGCGCGCTTGAGCGCCGCCAGCAGCTCCTGGTACTCAAGGCCATCGGGAAGGTCAGGGACAATCCCCTCCCCCAGAGCGAGGGCGGCTACGGCAAGCCCCTGGGCCACAGGCACGGGCTCAACCTCACGAATTTCCTCAAGATCAAGCTGCGCGGCGAGGGCATCCGCGTGGTCTATAAGCTCATTCGCACGGAAACGAAGCTGCTCGTGGTCGTCGTGGGCGTCCGGGCGGATGACGAGGTGTATGAGATCGCGCAAAAGCGCAGGGAAAAGCACGACTTATGACAACGCGACGGGGACGGCTGAGCCGTCCCCGTCGCGTTGTGTATGTGGGTCAGTCGATAGGCTTGCCCTCTCCGTTGAAGAGGGGGAGCTTTTCCAGGAAGATCAGATCCTTGCGGTCGGCGGCCTCGCCCTCGGCGAGGATGGCCATGCGGCCCACGACGTCGCAGCCCACCTGCTCCAGCAGCTTCTCCAGGGCGTGGAGGGATTCGCCGGTGGAGATCACGTCGTCCACGATGACCACGCGCTTGCCCTTCATGTACTCGGCGTCCTTGCCGTCCAGGCAGAGGGTCTGGCGGTGATCGGTGGTGATGGAGTTGACCTCCACGGTCAGCACGTCGCGCATGTACAGCTTGGGCGCCTTGCGGGCCAGCACGTAGCGCTCGTTGCCCAGCATCCTGGACATCTCGCACACCAGCGGGATGCCCTTGGACTCCGCGGTGATCAGCACGTCGTGCTCGGGGCAGCGCTCCACCAGCGCTTTGGCGCAGGCGGTGGTCAGCTCCATGTCGCCGAAGATGACGAACGCGCCGATCATCAGCTTGTCCGAAAGCGGGCACAGCGGCAGCTGCCGGGTCAGCCCCGCCACGTTCATTTCATAATACATATCCTGCATGGGAAACACCTCTTGCTTGTTCATTTGTATATATTATACACACCGCGCGGGCGGTTTGTCAATGCGGGGAGGTGAGGGATTAGGGAATAGGGATTAGGAATTAGGAATTAGGAATTAGGAATTAGGAATGGCCGGGGTTACGGCAAGCTAATGATCGGTTTGCCGGGGGTGACTCCTTCAGTCTGGCCTTCGGCCAGCCAGCTCCCTCGGGGAGGGAGCCTTTTGGATGGCGCATGCCTTTTTGGCTTTCTCCCCGAGGGCGCTGGCGCGCGAAGCGTGACTGAGGGAGTGTCATGCCGAGGCCTGACTATTCCGCGCGGCAGCGGCTATCCCTAATCCCTTTTCCTTAATCCAATGTTCGGAAATAACCGCTCATCCCCCCGTCTCCGCCCGCCTTCAATGCTAAAAAACGCGCAAAAACCCGTATATTCGTCAATTTTTACACGAAAGCGCCTGCCGATATTACAAGGGAAAGGTATGATACAGGTATCTCCCCGGCGTGGAAAACGCCGGGCAATACAGGAGGTATATGGGTTATGAAGAAACTGGTCAGCATCCTCATGACGATTGCCCTGATCGCTTGTCTGTGCACTGCCGCGTTCGCGGAGGCCGCGCCTGTGAAGGTCGGCTTCATCTTCCTGCACGACGAAAACTCCACCTACGACCTCAACTTCATCAACGCCGCCAAGCAGGCCTGCGAGGAGATGGGCGTTGAGTACGTTCTGATCACCAACATCGACGAAGGCCAGCAGTGCTACGACGCCGCGGCCGAGCTGGTCGAGGATGAGGGCTGCAACATCGTGTTCGCCGACTCCTTCGGCCACGAGTCCTTCATGATCCAGGCCGCCAAGGACTATCCCGAGGTGCAGTTCTGCCACGCCACCGGCACCCAGGCGCACACCGTGGGTCTGGACAACTACCACAACGCCTTCGCCTCCATCTATGAGGGCCGCTTCCTGGCGGGCGTCGCTGCCGGCATGAAGCTCAACGAGATGATCGAGGCCGGCCAGTTCTCCGCCGAGGAAGCCAAGATCGGCTACGTCGGCGCCTATCCCTACGCCGAGGTGAAGAGCGGCTATACCTCCTTCTTCCTGGGCGCCCGCTCCATCTGCCCCACCGCCACCATGGAGGTGACCTTCACCAATTCCTGGTATGACGAGGCCCTGGAGAAGGAAGGCGCGACCCGCCTGATCAACGACGGCTGCAAGCTGATCTCCCAGCACGCCGACTCCATGGGCGCTCCCACCGCCTGCGAGAACGCGGGTGTGCCGGACGTGTCCTACAACGGCTCCACCATCGACGCCTGCCCCAACACCTTCATCGTGTCCTCCCGCATCGACTGGGCGCCCTACATGAAGCACATGATCGAGTGCGTGCAGACCGGCGCGGCCATCGAGGCTGACTGGACCGGCACCATCGAGACCGGCTCCGTTGTCCTGACCGACGTCAACGAGGCCGTTGCCGCCGCGGGCACCGTGGAGAAGATCGAAGAGGTCAAGGCCGCCCTGCTGGACGGCTCCGTCAAGGTGTTCGACACCGCCGCCTTCACCGTGGGCGGCGAGGCTCTGACCAGCTACCTGGCCGACGTGGACGACATGGGCGACTTCGTGGGCGAGACCGAGGTCATTGAGGACGGCGCTTTCCAGGAGTCCAAGTTCCGCTCCGCGCCCTACTTCGATCTTGACATCGACGGCATCACCATTATCGACAAGTAATCCCATCCGTACACAGGGGAGTCCCGGCCTCCGGCCGGGACATCCCCGTATTATTTCAAAGGGCAGCGCAGGGACCCAAGTTGCCGCGCTGCCCTTTGAAATAACAGGGAGTAGGGAGTAGGCAGTAGGGAGTAGGGGGAGCTACGGCGTGTCCTTGATACGCTTGCTCAGAGCTTTACCCGTATTGCCAGCACCCGCAGGGACGCGGCAGCCGCTATTTCAATTCCCAATTCCCAATTCCTAATTCATACAAGGGGTGAAGCACTTGGAAAACAGGGTGCCCGCCGTTGAATTGCGGCATATCACGAAGCGCTTTGGTCCCGTCGTGGCCAACCGGGACGTGTCCATGGCGATCCGCCGGGGCGAGATACTGGCGCTGCTGGGCGAGAACGGCTCCGGCAAGACCACGCTGATGAACATGCTCTCCGGCATCTACTATCCCGACGAGGGCCAGATCCTCATCGACGGGAAGGAGGTCGTCATCCGCGCGCCCAAGGACGCCTTTGAGCTGGGCATCGGCATGATCCACCAGCACTTCAAGCTGGTGGACGTGCTGTCCGCGGCGGAGAATATCGTGCTGGGCATGAAGGGCAAGCTGGACCTGAACGGGGCCATCGAGCGCATCAACGCCATCTGTCAGCAGTATGGCTTCGAGGTGGACCCCCGGCAGAAGATCTACGACATGTCCGTGTCCCAGAAGCAGACGGTGGAGATCGTGAAGGTGCTCTACCGCGGCGCGGACATACTGATCCTGGACGAGCCCACCGCCGTGCTGACCCCCCAGGAGGCCGACAAGCTGTTCAACGTGCTCAGGAACATGCGCGACGACGGCAAGGCCATCGTCATCATCACCCACAAGATGCACGAGGTGGAGAGCCTGTCGGACCGCGTGGCGGTGCTGCGCGCGGGCGAGTACATCGGCGACATGCTGACCGCCGAGACCAACGCCCAGGAGATGACCAACATGATGGTGGGCCACTCCGTGACCCTGAACATCAACCGTCCCGAGCCCGTCGATCCCAGGCCCCGGCTGGAGGTCAGGGACCTGACCGTGCGCAACGAGGACGGCATCCTCAAGCTGGACGGCGTGTCCTTCACCGCCAACGCGGGGGAGATCCTGGGCATCGCGGGCATCTCCGGCAGCGGCCAGAAGGAGCTTTTGGAGGCCATCGCGGGGCTCCAGCCCACCGAGCGGGGCGACATCGAGTACATCGAGAACGACGGCGCCCGCGAGCGGCTCATCGGCAAGGACCCGCTGAAGATCCAGGAGATGGGCGTGGTGCTGTCCTTCGTCCCGGAGGACCGGCTGGGCATGGGCCTGGTGGGCAATATGGACTTAAATGACAACATGATGCTGCGCTCCTTCCGGAAGGGCCGCTCCCTGTTCACGGACCGCAAGACCCCCCATCAGGTGGCCGAGCACGTGGTCCACGATCTGGACGTGGCCACTCCCAGCCTGTCCACCCCGGTGCGCAGGCTTTCCGGCGGCAACGTGCAGAAGGTGCTGGTGGGCCGCGAGATCACCCAGGCCCCGTCGGTGCTGATGACCGCCTACGCCGTGCGCGGGCTGGACATCAACTCCTCCTACGTCATCTACGACCTCATCAACCGCCAGAAGGCGGCGGGCGTGGCGGTGATCTACGTGGGCGAGGATCTGGACGTGCTGGTGGAGCTGGCGGACCGCATCCTGGTGCTCTGCGGCGGCAAGGTGTCGGGCATCGTGGACGGCCGAAAGACCAACAAGCGCGAGCTGGGCCTGATGATGACGCGGATCGGAGGGATGCGGCATGAATAAGGAGCCCCTGTTTCACATCTCCAAGCGCGGCGCGGTGCCGTGGTACGCGGCCTGGGCCATCCGCGGCTGCGCGGTGCTGCTGGCGCTGATCGTCTGCGCGCTGATCACCACGCTGGTCACCGGCGAAAACCCCATCAGCGTCTACGTCACCATCTTCAACGGCACCTTCGGCTCCCCCCGGCGCATGTGGGTCACCTTCCAGAACGTGGCCATACTGCTGTGCATCTCCCTGGCCGTGACCCCCGCCTTCCGCATGCGGTTCTGGAACATCGGCGGCGAGGGCCAGACCCTCATCGGCTGTCTGGCCTCCGCGGCGTGCATGATCCTGCTGCGGGACGCGCTGCCGGGCTGGGCCATCATCTGCTGCATGATCGTGTCCTCCATCGTCGCGGGCGCGATCTGGGGCGGCATCCCCGCCTTCTTCAAGGCCCGCTGGGGCACCAACGAGACGCTGTTTACGCTGATGATGAACTACATCGCCACCCAGCTGGTGGCCTTCTTCTGCGTGGTGTGGGAGTCCCCCAAGGGCTCCGGCCAGATCGGCATCATCAACCAGAAGACCGAGCTGGGCTGGCTGCCGGTGATCGGCGGGCAGCGCTATCTGCTGAACATACTGGTGGTGGCGGTGCTGACGGTGGTCATGTACATCTACCTGAACTACTCCAAGCACGGCTATGAGATCTCCGTGGTGGGCGAATCCGAGCGCACGGCCCGCTACGTGGGCATCAAGGTGGACCGCGTGATCATGCGGACCATGCTGCTCTCCGGCGGCATCTGCGGCATCGCGGGCCTTCTGCTCGTGGGCTCCACCGACCACACCCTGACCACCACGCTGGCCGGGGGCAACGGCTTCACCGCCGTCATGGTGTCATGGCTGGCGAAGTTCAACCCCATCTGGATGATACTGACCTCCTTCCTGCTGGCCTTTTTGAGCAAGGGCGCGGGGGAGATCTCGAAGGCCTTCGCGCTGAACCAGTCCTTCTCGGACATCCTCACCGGCGTGATCCTGTTCTTCATCATCGGCTCCGAGTTCTTCATCAACTACCGCATCCACTTCCGCCACGGCAAAAAGGAGGGCTGAGCGATGTTTGACTTTGTATCCTTCATCCCCCGCGCCGTCATGCAGGGCATCCCGCTGCTGCTGGGCTCCACGGGCGAGACGCTGACGGAGAAATCCGGCAACCTGAACCTGGGCATTCCCGGCATCATGTACGTGGGCGCGATCTCGGGCGTCATCGGCGCGTTCTTCTACGAGGGCTCCCTGCCCTCCCCGGAGGCGCTGAACCCCTTCATGGCGGTGCTGGTGCCCACGCTGGCGTGCCTCGTGGGGTCGCTGCTGATGGGACTTTTGTACTGCTTCCTCACCGTCACCCTCCGGGCGAACCAGAACGTCACCGGCCTGGCGCTGACCACCTTCGGCGTGGGCTTCGGCAACTTCTTCGGCGGCTCGCTGATCAAGCTGGCCGGGTCCGACATGCCCTATCTGGCCCTGTCCGCCACCTCCAACTGCTTCCGGCAGCACCTGCCCGCGGGCGACACCATGGGCTGGTTCGGGGCCATCTTCCTGTCCTACGGCTGGCTGGCCTACGCGGCCATCATCATCGCCCTGGCGGCGGGCTACGTGCTCAACCACACCCGGGTGGGCCTTCATCTGCGGGCCGTGGGCGAAAACCCCGCCACCGCCGACTCCGCCGGCATCTCCGTGGGCCGCTACAAGTACGCCGCCACCTGCATCGGCAGCATGATCGCCGGGCTGGGCGGGCTGTACTACGTCATGGACTACGCCAGCGGCATCTGGTCCAACAACGCCTTCGGCGACCGCGGCTGGCTGGCCATCGCGCTGGTCATATTCACCATCTGGCGTCCCAACGTGGGCGTGCTGGCGTCGGTGCTGTTCGGCGGGCTGTACATCCTCCACATGTACATCCCCTCCGGCATGAACCTGGCCGTCAAGGAGCTCTACAAGATGCTGCCCTACGTAGTCACCATCGTCGTGCTCATCATCACCAGCATGCGCTCCAAACGCGAAAACCACCCCCCGGACAGCCTTGGAACGCCGTACTTCCGCGAGGAGCGATAGTTTCTCCCCGAATGGGGAATGGGAAATGGGAAATGGGGAATGGCGTGCCGCACAGCCCGCCATGCATTCCCCATAGCCCCCCTTCCCATTCCCCATTTTAATTTTTATATGAGGTAGAGAGATGTTGAAACGCAACTACCACACCCACACCCCCCGCTGCCAGCACGCCGAGGGCCGGGAGGAGGAATACGTGCGCGCCGCCATCAGGGCGGGCTTTGCGGTTTTGGGGTTTTCGGACCACACGCCGTGGCCGTACAGGAGCGGCTTCGTCAGCGGCATGCGGATGCGGCTGGACCAGTTCGCGGACTACAAGCGGACGGTGCTGGACCTGCGCGCGAAATACGCCGGGCAGATCGAGATACCGCTGGGGCTGGAGTGCGAGGCCTTCCCGGAGTACACCGAGTGGCTTCGGGACTTCAAGGCCGAGCATCTGGACTACATCCTGCTGGGCAACCACTACGACTACACCGACGAGGGCGACCACCGCCGCTTCTACCCCGCGGGCGGGTTCTACTTCGGCCGCTGCACCAGGGCCGACGCCGTCATCCGCTACGGCGAGCGCACCCTGGCGGGCATGGCCACGGGGCTGTATGACTACATCGCCCACCCCGACCTGTTCATGAACACCTATCCCGAATTCGACGCCGACTGCCGCGCCGTGAGCCGCGACCTCTGCCAGGCCGCGAAGGCGCTGAACATGCCCCTCGAGTTCAACCTGCTGGGCGCGGACCGGTCCGAGGCAAACTTCATACATGGCTTCGAGGGCTATCCCTGCCCCGGCTTCTGGGAGATCGCCGCCGAGACCGGCTGCCGCGCCATCATTGGCTATGATGCCCACCGCCCCGACTTCCTCACCCGCGACGACCTCTACGACGACGCCCGCGAGGCGCTGAAGGTGCTGGAGATGGAGGTTGTGGAGAAATTAGAGCTGGGGAAGGGCAGATAAATGGCTTGCGCGCCGGCTGTCCGTGGGGTATAATGCGTATAGAGACGCTGTGGAAAGAGGGGGTGTGCCTGTGAACGGAATCGAGGGGCTGGAGCGCATCGGCGATCCCGCCGTCGTGGACAACATACGGGAGCTGACGCGCCGCTTCGTCACCGACGTGGCCCCGCAAAAGGTGTTCCTGTTCGGCTCATTCGCCAATGGCGCGTATACCGAGGACAGCGATTTTGATTTTTACCTGGTCATCGACGACGAGCGCAGCGTGGGAGAAGCCACGGATGAGGCCTACACGTCGGTGCGCCACGTCAAAAAGCGGCCCGTGGACATCGTCGTCGGCACGCAGACCCGGTTTGAGAACAAGAGCCGGTCCAGTCATTCGATGATGGTGGAGGGCGAGGTGCGCAAGAACGGCATACTGCTGTACGACCGCATGAACAGTAAGGCGGGAGGCGCATGGCTATGAATGAGGAAACGTCTCTGCCCAGGTCGGGCGAGGATTTCGACGAGCGCCGGGAGGAATACCTGGCCTGGCTGCGCTTTGCGCAAACCGACTATGACTGTGCGCAATACCTGGTGGGTGCGCCCTTCTACCCGAGACCCCTGAATGTGATCTGCTATCACTGCCAGCAGGCGGCGGAGAAGGCCGCGAAGGCGCTGATCGTCTACTTCGGCAATCAGGGCGGCATGCCAAAGGTCCATGACGTCTCCTTCCTGCTGAATCAGATCGCAAACATCGCCCGTCAGGCCAAGGGGACCGCCATCGCCACGGAGCTGTTCGACAGCGCCGACCGCCTGTCCAAATACGGCGTCGCGCCGCGGTATCCCAATGAGATCGAGGTGGACGAGCATCAGGTGCAGAAGGCGCTGGCCGACAGTCTGGCCATACTGAGCTGGGCAAAAACAGTGATCGACGCCGAGGACTGACACACTTCGGCTACGCTATCTCTACCGATCTGCCACTTATTCCCAGCGCCAAAATCGGAACCGCGAATGTCCCATCCCCGTCCAATCAATGTAACAATTCATTGGGAGGGATGAACATGAAACGGGTAATCACGATGATTCTGGCGGTGCTGCTGCTCATGAGCGCGCTGCCGATGAACGCGCTGGCGGCGACGAAGTACACGGTGTACATATCGTCCACCGGGTCGGGCACGCTGAACCTGCGCTCGGGTCCGGGCAAGGACTACGACGTGAAGGGCTACGTCAGCCACGGCGACAGGGTCACGCTGCTGGACGAGGAGGACGAGTGGAGCGAGGTGCGCACCGGCTCGGGCCGGACCGGCTGGATCAAGACCAAGTACATCGACGGCACCACCCGCAGCCTGGGCAGCGGCTACAAGTACGTCAAAACCAACGGCGGGTCCATTAACCTGCGCACCGGCGCGGGCACGGGCTACGGCGTCAAGGGCTCCGTGGCCAACGGGGCGAAGGTGAAGGTGCTCAACACCGAGGACAACTGGGCCCGGGTCACCGTGCAGTCCAGCGGCGCGACGGGCTGGATCATGGCCAAGTACCTCTCCGACACCGCGCCCGGCGGCGGCTCTTCTTCCTCCGAGGACAGCGGCGTCGTCAGCGGCGGCACGCAGCAGGTGTACCGCGTCACCTCCTCCACCCTGAACGTCCGCGCCGGGGCGGGCACGGGCTACGCGCTCAGGGCCACGCTCTACGCGGGCCGCGCCTTCAAGGTGCTGGGCTCCAGCGGCAACTGGTTCCGCATCAGCACCCTCACCGGCAATATCACCGGCTGGGTCTCCAAGACCTACACCGCCGCCGGAGCCACCGCCACGGTCACCGCTGGCAGCCTCAACATGCGCGCCAGCGCCAGCAGCTCCGGTCGCTATATCAAGAGCCTGCCCTACGGCGCCCGCGTCAACGTCCTCAGCGTCACCGGCAATTGGGCCCGCGTCACCCACGGCGGGAATACGGGGTACGTGTCGATGAGCTATCTGAGGTTCTGAAAAAGGCGGGAAGGTGTTGAATTGAGGTAACTGTTCAGTTCTGCGACAAACAGAGACTTGGCAGGCTGCGGGGGACGACCTCTCAGTCAGCCTAACGGCTGACAGCTCCCCTGGAAG
>CADCAS010000034.1:0-5447 GCA_902799465.1 uncultured Eubacteriales bacterium | reverse complement strand
TGACTGAGAGGTCGTTCCCCGTTGCCTCGGACAATCTCCACTTATCACAGCAGAACTGAATAGATACGAATTGAGAATGGAAAATGGAGAATGGAGAATTCATGTGGAAATCCTTACGGATTTCGTATCTGTTCAGTTCTGCTGTGATAAATGGGGCTTTGCCAGGAAGAATTAGGAATTAGAAATTAGGAATTAGGAATGAATAGTGGCTGCCGCGGACTCTGTAGGGGCGACAAAACCATCTAAAATTCCTCATTCCTAATTCCTCATTCGATAAATCCCAATTCGCCGAAGGACTGAACAGTTACCGGATTTCTTTGATAAGCACCGCGAAAAGCCAACCAACGCCGCTTATAGGGTTTAATCAGACAAATCCGCAGGATTTGCACCGCCATTTTCCATTCTCCATTCTCCATTCTCCATTTTCAATTCAGCCGTCCGTCTGAGAATCGTACTCCCGCCATCTGAAGTCCGCCGCCGCGAAGCATCGCGGCGGCGGATTTGTTTTCCTTGACAACGCTGGGTGGCGCGCCTAAAATAGTCATATATCATCATACTCAAAGGAGTCTGTCATGTTTGCGCATCTGCATTTACATACGGAATACAGTCTGCTCGACGGGGCGTGCCGGATCAAGCCGCTGGTGGCGCGGCTGAAGGAGCTGGGCATGACCTCCTGCGCCATCACGGACCACGGCGTGATGTACGGCGTGGTGGACTTCTACCGCGCGGCGAAGGAGGCGGGCATCCACCCGGTGATCGGCTGCGAGGCCTACGTGTGCCCGGACATGGACAACAAGACCTCTCTGACCCGCGACTACAGCCACCTGATCCTGCTGTGCGAAAACGAGACGGGCTACCGCAACCTGTCCCGGCTGGTGTCGGAGTCCTTCATACGGGGCTACTATTACAAGCCGCGGGTGGACTACAGGCTGCTCAAGCAGTATTCCGAGGGGCTGATCGCGCTGTCGGCGTGCCTTTCGGGCGACCTGCCGAAGCTGCTGCTGGACGGCAGGGAGGACGAGGCCCGGGAGATGGCCCGGCGTTACATCGACATCTTCGGCAGGGACAACTTCTTCATCGAGCTCCAGGACCACGGCCTGCCCGAGCAGCGCCAGGTGCTGCCGCGGCTGGTGAAGCTGGCCCGGGCCATGGACATCCCCATGGTGTGCACCAACGACTGCCACTACCTGAACCGGGAGGACGCCGAGGCCCAGGAGGTGCTGATGTGCATCCAGACGGGCAAGACCCTGTCCGACGAGAATCGCATGCGGATGAACACGGATCAGATGTACGTCAAGTCCGAGGCGGAGATGCGGGCCGTCTTTCCCAACTTCAGCGACGCCATCGAGCGCACCGAGGAAATCGCCCAACGCTGCCACGTGGACTTCGACTTCTCCACCACCCATCTGCCCGCCTTCCCGCTGCCCGCGGGCAAGACGGACAAGGGGTATCTGCGGGAGCTGTGCGAGGCGGGCCTTCTGCGCAAGTACGGCCCGGACCGTCCGGACGCCCGGGACCGAATGGAGTACGAGCTGGGCGTCATCGAGTCCATGGGCTACGTCGATTACTTCCTGATCGTATGGGACTTCATCCACTTCGCCAAGACCCACGGCGTGGGCGTGGGCCCGGGCAGGGGCAGCGGCGCGGGCTCCATCGTGGCCTACGCGCTGGACATCACCGAGATCGACCCGCTGAAATACGCGCTGGTGTTCGAACGCTTCCTGAACCCGGAGCGCGTGTCCATGCCCGATATCGACTGCGATTTCGACTACGAGCGCCGGGGGCAGGTGATCGACTACGTGCGCCAGCGCTATGGCGCGGACCACGTGGCGCAGATCATCACCTTCGGCACCATGGCGGCGCGGGCGGTGATCCGGGACGTAGGCCGGGTGATGGATATGAGCTATCAGCAGGTGGATTCCATCGCCAAGCAGGTGCCCTTCGAGCTGAACATCACCCTGGACAAGGCGCTGAAGATGAACCCGGAGCTGAACCGGCTCTACGAGGGCGACCCCCAGGTGCACCGGCTGATCGACATGGCCCGGAAGCTGGAGGGCATGCCCCGCAACCCCTCCACCCACGCGGCGGGCGTGCTGATCACCGCGCGGCCGGTGGTGGACTACTGCCCCCTGCAGACCAACGACGACGTCATCACCACCCAGTTCCCCATGGGCACGGTGGAGGCGCTGGGGCTGTTGAAGATGGACTTCCTGGGCCTTCGGACGCTGAACGTCATCATGGACACCATCGAGATGGCCCGGGACCGGCTGGGCGAGGACTTCACGCCCTCCGACATCCCGCTGGACGAGCCGGAGGTCTATAAGATGATCTCCTCCGGCGACACCGAGGGCATCTTCCAGCTGGAATCCGCGGGCATGACCTCGTTCCTCACGAACATGAAGCCCGGCAGCTTCGAGGACATCATCGCCGCCATCTCCCTGTACCGGCCCGGCCCCATGGAGTCCATACCGCGCTACATCGCGGGCAAGCAGAACCCGGACAGCGTGCAGTATCTGACGCCGCAGCTCAAGCCCATACTGGACGTGACCTACGGCTGCATGGTGTATCAGGAGCAGGTGATGCAGATCGTGCGGGACCTGGCGGGCTACTCGATGGGCCGCTCGGACCTGGTGCGCCGCGCTATGTCCAAGAAGAAGCACGACGTGATGAACCGGGAGAAGGAGATCTTCATCCACGGGCAGGAGGAAAACGGCAAAGTGGTCGTCCCCGGCTGCGTGCGCAACGGCGTCAGCGAGGCCGCGGCCACCCGGCTGTTCGACGAGATGACCGCCTTCGCCTCCTATGCCTTCAACAAGTCCCACGCCGCCGCCTACGCCGTGGTCGCCGTGCGCACCGCCTGGCTCAAGCTGAAGTTCCCGGTGGAGTTCATGGCCGCGATGATGAATTCCATGAACGGCAACGTGGGCAAGATCGCCTTCTACATCCAATACTGCCGCAAGGTGGGCATCGACATACTGCCCCCGGACGTGAACCGATCCCTGGAGAAGTTCACCGTGGACGACAACGGCGGCAAGAAGGGCATTCGCTTCGGGCTGGCCGGGGTGAAGTCGCTGGGCCACAACGCCATCGAGGTGCTGGTGGAGGAGCGCGAGGCCGGCGGCGAGTACCGCGACCTGTACGACTTCATCGACCGCACCGCCGGCGCGGCGCTGAACAAGAAGGGCGTGGAGAGCCTGATTCGCGCCGGGGCCACCGACAGCCTGCCGGGGAACCGGGCGCAGAAGCTCCACGTGTTCGAGCGGGCCATGGACGGCGCGTCCCGCCAGCAGAAGAGCATGGTGGCGGGGCAGCTGTCGCTGTTCGGCATGGAGGACGCGGGCATCAGCGTGCCCCCGCCGCCCATGCCCAACATCCCCGACTTCGACAGCTTCACCCGGCTGCAGATGGAGAAGGAGGTCACCGGGGTCTACATCTCCGGCCATCCCCTGGACGACTACGCCGAGCAGCTGGGCAAACTCACCGTCAACGCCCAGACCCTGGCCGAGCTTCAGGAGGCCCCCGACGGCGGCATGTCCTGGGACCAGAAGACCGTGCGCATGGGCGGGCTCATCGCCGAAAAGAAGCTCAAGGCCACCAAGTCCGGCGGCATGATGGCCTTCGTGCAGCTGGAGGACATGGTGGGCGTCACCGAGGTGCTTGTGTTCCCCCGGGTCTACGAGCGGGAGAGCGCCAACCTCAACGAGGACGCCGCCGTGGTCATGACCGGCAAGCTGTCCGTCCGCGAGGACGAGGCCCCCAAGCTGCTGCTGGACCGGGTCGCCCCGCTGAAGGACCTGGACCGCCTGCCCGGGGCCGCCCCCCGCAGGGACCGCACCGCCCCGGCGCCCAGACCCGCCTCCCCCCGCAAGCTCTACCTCAAGCTCACCGCCGAAACCCGCGAGGCCGCCCTCGCCATACTCGCCCAGACCCCCGGCAATATCACCGTCATGCTCTACATGGCCGACGAGAAAAAGACCTACCAGGCCCCCAGAAGCTACTGGGTGGACGAGGGCTACGACTTCGGCGCCCTGGCAAATCTCATTGGGCCCGACGCGATTGTGTTGAAATGACCTGTGAGGATTGAACGCGAAAAGCGGGAGGTTGTCGGGTTTCCCCGAGGGAAAAGGCAACAGGGAAAAGGGAAAAGGAATAGCCCGGTAACGCAGGAGCGGCAATGCGCCGCCCGCCAGGTCGTACCATATCGAGTCGGTATCGGGCGGGCGGCCATTGGCCGCCCCTACAGAGTGCGCGGCAGCCGCTATTCCTGTTCCCTGTTCCCTGTTGCCTGTTGCCTGTTCCCTGTCCCCTGTTCCCTCGTCCCCCTTTTCCCTTTTCCCTGTTCCCTGTTCCCTCGTCTCCCAAGGTTAATTTTTCCCGTTTCTTTGGACGAAAAGTGTGCCAAACAGGTGAATTTACAGCGAATTCCACATTTGGTTGTTGACAAATGGGAGCTTCTAAAGTAAAATAAAATCCGTATGAAAGCGGGGCGTGCGGGTGTAGCTCAATGGCAGAGCTCCAGCTTCCCAAGCTGGCCACGTGGGTTCGATTCCCATCACCCGCTCCATACTGCAATACAACCCATCATATTTTAGGGAGGAATTTCCAATGGCAAAGGCAAAATTTGAGCGCAATAAGCCGCATGTCAACATCGGCACGATCGGTCACGTCGACCACGGCAAGACCACCCTGACCGCGGCCATCACCATGGCTCTGGCTCAGGTCGGCGGCGCTGAGGCCATGCGCTACGACCAGATCGACAAGGCGCCCGAAGAGAAGGCCCGTGGCATCACGATCAACACCGCTCACGTCGAGTATCAGACCGAGAAGCGTCACTATGCTCACGTGGACTGCCCCGGCCATGCTGACTACGTCAAGAACATGATCACCGGTGCTGCCCAGATGGACGGCGCGATCCTGGTTGTTTCCGCGGCTGACGGCCCGATGCCCCAGACCCGTGAGCACATCCTGCTGGCCCGTCAGGTTGGCGTGCCCTACATCATCGTGTTCATGAACAAGACCGATCAGGTCGACGATCCCGAGTTGCTCGAGCTGGTCGAGATGGAGATCCGCGAGCTGCTGAACGAGTATGACTTCCCCGGCGACGACATCCCGATCATCAAGGGTTCCGCTCTGCTGGCTCTGGAAGCCCTGACCGCTGGCAAGGATGCCAAGACCACTCCCGAGTGCCAGTGCATCTTCGAGCTGATGGACGCTGTCGACGCTTATATCCCCGATCCCGAGCGCGACACCGACAAGCCCTTCCTGATGCCCGTCGAGGACGTCTTCTCCATCACCGGCCGCGGCACCGTGGCCACCGGCCGTGTCGAGCGCGGTATCGTCAAGATGTCCGACCAGGTCGAGATCGTCGGCCTGACCGAGGAGAAGCGCACCACCGTCGTTACCGGCGTCGAGATGTTCCGCAAGCTGCTGGACTTCGCCGAGGCTGG
>CADCAS010000033.1:57033-79151 GCA_902799465.1 uncultured Eubacteriales bacterium | reverse complement strand
CTTTCAGGGGAGCTGTCGCCGACGAAGTCGGTGACTGAGAGGTCGTTCCCCGTTGCCTCGGACAATCTCCACTTATCACAGCAGAACTGAATAGATACTCTCCATTTTCCATTTTCAATCCGGCTGTCCGCGCAAGAAATGCAGGGCGACCGCCGATCTGAACAGCTGCCGGTGTCCGTTTATTCCAGCGCCAGCAGCCGCACGTGCTCCACGCCCTCCATCTTGTCCAGGGCGGTGATGAGGTCGTCCAAGGGCCGGGTGAGCTGGGAGAGGTCGATGGACAGCATGATGCTGGCCTTGCCGTGGATGGGCAGGCTCTGGGTGATGGTGAGTATGTTCGCCCGGCAGGCCGACATCGCCGACAGCACCTTGGACAGCATGCCCGCCTGGTGGTCCAGCGTCAGCATCAGCGACGCCTTGCGCCCCACCGTCAGCTGCGACGGCTCCAGGATGCGGTCCTTGTACTTGTAATAGGTACTGCGGGAGATCCCCGCCGCGTGCACCGCGTCGATCACCTGGGCATACGCCCCCGATTCCAGCAGGTGCCGCGCCTCGATCACCTTCAAAAAGTAGTCCGGCAGCGCCGACTTCTCCACGATCAGGTACTCGTTCAGCACGCCGCACACACCCCCATAGATGACATATTTTCACTGATATTATTATAATGGATGGGGTGGGGTTCGTCAATCCCCGAAAAGGCGAATAAGGGCAATGTATTATTGATAGATTACTCCCAAATTACCCTACTATAATAAAAAACTACTCTGTTGATTGATTCGACAGGGTAGTTAATGCTGAATCTTGGGATATCGCTTACGACAGTCTGTAGCGCCTAAAAGATAATCGACACTGGTATCATAGTAATCTGCCAAGAATAGCAATGACTCCAATGGAATCTCCGTGGTATGGGATTCATACCGCGAGTAAGTCTGCTGTGAACAATTCAAAAGCCTCGCCAGTTGTTTTTGTGTCATATCCTGATCTTCTCGCAAATCACGCAGCCTAAAACACAGCTTGTTTTCTCCCATATTAGCCCCTTTCCTACGTTTTTGTGAAATATACCATGCTTAACAAATACATATTGACATTTACTCAATAATTGAGTATCATATAGTTGTACAGATTGCTTCAGGCCAAAGGAGCAGTTACGACAAACGAACTATTATCATAAGTAACTGGAGTGAGTGACTATGACGTAGACAATAAGGCTCGGGTTAAATGGAAGTTTTTTTAATATAAGGAGGAAAGGATCCATGAAGCGAAGAAGTACGATAGCGATTTTACTGGTACTTGTATTGTTGATGTGTGCGATAGGCTTCAGTGAAGAAATCAATGAACAGACTTTAGATGCCATTGTCGATGAGCTTGGAGAACAAGAACTGAGTGACGGCGGCTCCTTGGAGATGGAGAATGACGCTGGGTTGGATGACAATAACCTTGATCTGTCAGTAGCAGATGATACCGACAGCTCCGAAACCCCGCTGTTTATCGAAGAAGAAGCAAAATCCCTTTCCACAATGAACGCCTTGGACGCCCCTACTCCGCAAACTATTGACTGGACCATCACTGGCAGCGACAAGAAGACTGTCAATATTGGAGATACGCTTCGCATCACTGTAAGTAATGGCGAAGTGCTCTCATGGAAAACCGGCAGTAAAAAGATCGTCCCCTCTGTAACCATCAGCGACGGTGTTGCCGAGGTAAAGCCTATTGCCAAAGGTAAAGTCAAGCTGACTGCGAGTATTAAAATCGGCAAAAAGAAGAAATCCTATGCCGTCAATCTAACGGTCAACGATCCCTATATTCCCCAGAAGATCAGTTTCACAGAGGACATGAGAACTTCCGTGCCTGTAGGGACTACTATTAGATTGTCGGATTATATCATCCTGCAGCCGAGTTATGCAAGGAATAATCTTACATATAAGGTCAGCGGCGCAGTGAAACTTGCCAAGGATGGTGTGACCCTGAATGCCACAAAAGCGGGAAAGGCGACGATAACCGTCACTTCTAAGGATGACAAGAAGGTCAAAACCACCTTTAAACTGACTGTTCTGGCAAACAAGGTCCAGAAGATGAGTGCAAAGCCCAAAAAGAAGGACATTACAGCGATCAATGGCGGTTGGACGCTTTGGCCGTTGTCTATAGAAGTGCCCGCCAAGGGTGGCCTGCAATGCCAATTCTATCTGCTGAACGGTACAGGTGAAGCTGTGAAGCAGATTAATAATCTCAGGCTGACGGTGGCTGCCGGCAGCCCGGACAACGTGATCGCTGCACAGACCTATAATAAAGTAACAGCATCCGCATCCAAAGGTGCTTCAAAGACCCTCAAGTTCACTTTCCCCGCATCGGCATGTCCTGGTTTGTCGGGCGTCTTTCTCCCGGATGAATACGCGAACGGCACACTGTTCTTCGACCTTAACGTGAATGACGTCACACTCACTTCGAAGAAGCATAGCTATTTCTTTATTCCGACAATGTTCCCCACCTCGACGCAGTTCGTCAATGTCGAGGAGATCGACCTGAGCGATATTGATATCGATCTTGAGATCGGTGAAACCCATAATCTGACCGCCAAGGTCTATCCTGAAAACGCCACGAACCAAAACCTGAAATGGACAAGCAGCAATAGCAGCGTTGCTACCGTAAGTGGTGGGTTAGTGAAAGCTGTCGCTCCGGGCAATGCTACCATCATGGTCGATGCCACAGACGCCAGCGGTGTCTACGCGGAGTGCAATATCGATGTCATAGACCCGTCTGTTGCAAGTGATTACAAAGACTTCGAATTTGATGACGGTGTGCTCACTCGTTATATTGGCAATGGCGGAGATGTCGTAATTCCTGAAAAGGACCCAAATGGTGTCCCTGTGAGGGCGATTGGAAGTAACTCTTTTGAAAACTGTAATAAGCTAAAGACCCTCGCTATTCCAAATAGTGTTACGGTCATTGAAAATGAGGCATTCAAACACTGCTCCATGCTTTTCGAGATAAGCTTTCCTAACAGTTTGGTTGAAATAGGGGAAAATGCATTTTCTGGGTGTGTCAGTCTAAAGAGCATTAGTCTTAATGATGGCATCGTTAACATCAATCCTCATGCTTTTTATGATTGTAAAAGCCTGAAAAGCATAAGTATTCCTGACAGCGTCATTGTCCTTGGTGATGCTTCATTTGAAGGTTGTAGCAATCTGACGGATGTGCGGATTGGTAACAGCATTACAGAAATAAATGGATATATGTTCAATGAATGCACACAGTTGAAAACTGTCATTTTACCTGATAGTATCAATCGTATTGGCCAGCATGCGTTTGAACAGTGTGCAGAATTGGCTAATATAACCTTTGGAAATAGTATTATTAGCATCGATGAATACGCTTTCAAAGGCTGTAAAAACTTGAAGAACATTATTCTTCCTAAGAGCGTCATTACAATTGGTGATTATGCATTTGAGAATTGCAGTTACTTGGAAAGTATCATACTCTCGGAAGGATTGCACGAAATTGGGGTTCACGCTTTCTATGAATGCTCTAATCTGAAGAGTATTATTGTCCCTGATACTGTAACACAGATTGGAGAAGCTGCTTTTGCTGAATGCAAGAATCTATCTCATGTAGAAATCTCTGAGGGAATCTCGCAGATTTCTCGGGACTTATTTAATCATTGCAAGAGTTTAAAACGTATTAATCTGCCAAAGTCTATAACCGAAATAGACAATTATGCGTTTAATGAATGTATTGCTTTGACTGAAATCAATATTCCTTATGGAGTTGCCAGATTGGGATGGGCAGCTTTTGCCGGATGTAGCGCGCTCAATAAAGCAGTTGTTCCTGAAACTGTTCAAAGTATTGAAGCCTATAACTTCAATGGTGGTAGCACAACCATAGTTTGTAATTCCGGCTCCACAGCGCAAGAGTATGCCATAGAAAATGAGATCGAATACGTTCTCCAATAGGATATTCTATACTATACCCTTGAAGAACAGTATTGGAGCTATCTTTTCATAACTAATATCAGGGAGATAAGGTGATTCTGGACCATCCACTACGCAGAAAGGTAGCGGATGGTCTTTTTTTACATAGAATACAGGCTTCAACTTGACAAAACAGAAAAAGACTCAACGTTGCATTTCTTGGAATTGAAGCGTCGAGTCTTTTTATAAGTAATAATCTAATAAAATAATCTAATAAAGAATCTCCTGTTTTCACATAAGTGTTTTTCACTTCTTGATCCGCTTGTCCAGCCGCGTCGCCAGCCTTGTGCCGACGGTCTGGAAGAGCTGGACGAGGAGGACGAGGACGATCACGGCCAGATACAGCACGGCGTATTTATAGCGGGAATAGCCGTAGTTGATGGCGATCTTGCCCAGGCCGCCGCCGCCCATCGCGCCGGACATGGCGGTATAGCCCAATATGGTGGTGATGGCGAGGGTGAAGTTGGTGATCAGGGAGGGCACGGACTCGGGCAGCATGACCTGGAAGATGATCTGCATGGTGGAGCTGCCCATGGACTGGGCCATTTCGATGATATTGGGGTCCAGCTCCCGCAGGGAGGACTCCACAAGCCGCGCCACGAAGGGGAACGCGGCCACCACCAGCGGCACGATGGAGGCCACGGAGCCGATGGAGGTGCCGACGATGGCGCGGGTCAGGGGGATGACCATGACGATGAGGATCAGAAACGGCACCGAGCGCAGGAAGTTGATGATGACGTTGATGACCTTCATCAGGGGCTTGGGCATGGGGCGGATGCCGTTTTCGTCGCCGGTGACCAGCAGGATGCCCAGGGGCAGGCCGATGACGATGGCGAACAGCGTGGACAGCACGGTGACATAGACCGTCTCCCACAGGCCCAGCGGGAACTCCGTCAGGAATACATGCCACGCCTCCTCCAGCTTATCGGGCGTGAACGCCATGGCGAACTGATTCATACCGCCGCCTCCTTCTTACCGTATTCCGCCTCCACCTGTACCGACACATTGGGGGCTTTGCCGATGTAATTGAGCGCCCTGGCCAGCTCATCGGGGCCGCCGGGGATCTCGATGAGCATGTAGCCGTATTCCCGGTTGCCGATGGTGCGGGTGGATGCGCCCAGGATGTTGGCCGCGATGCCGCATTCCATGGCCAGCGAGGCGATCAGCGGCTTGTCGATGGTGACCGAGCCCTCGAAGATCAGGCGCACCCGCTGGCCGTAGCCGGTGGAGACGATCTCGCCCGCCGCCATGTCCGGGAACACCAGCGCCTTGGTGGCCGCGGCGCGGGGATGGGAGAACACCTCGCTGACCTCGCCCTCCTCCACCACCGCGCCGTGCTCCAGTATGGCCACGCGGTTGCAGATCTCCTGTACCACGCTCATCTGGTGGGTGATGACGATCACGGTGATGCCCGTGTCCCGGTTGATCTGGCGTATCAGCTCCAGTATGGACTGGGTGGTCTTGGGGTCCAGGGCGCTGGTGGCCTCGTCGCACAGCAGCACCCGGGGGTTGGTGGCCAGGGCCCGGGCGATGGCGATGCGCTGCTGCTGGCCGCCGGAGAGCTGGGCCGGGTAGACGTTGGCCTTGTCCGGCAGTCCCACGGTTTTGAGCAGCGCCTTCGCCCGTGCCTCCGCCTCGGCCCGCGGAGTGTGGATGAGCTTTAAGGGGAACATGATGTTCTGAAGGCAGGTGCGCTGCATCAGCAGATTGAAGGACTGAAAGATCATCGTCACCTGCCGCCGCACGGCCTGCATCTCCTTCTTGCTCAGCGCGCCCAGATCCTGCCCGTCCAGCAGCACGCTGCCCTCCGTGGGCCGCTCCAGCATGTTGATGCAGCGCACCAGGGTGCTCTTGCCCGCGCCGCTCATGCCAATGATGCCGTAGATGTCCCCGTCGTTGACGGTCAGGTTCACCCCGTTCAGCGCCTCCACCGGCCCGTCCGCCGTCACAAAGCGCTTCGACAGGTTCCGCAATTCGATCATGCCCTCAGCCTCCATCAATCGTCGTGATTCGCTGGATACTATTATAAGGGGTTTTGGGGGAAGATGCAAGGGGAACATTCAGCCACGGCTCACGCAAGAATGCGTGAGCCTGTCGCGCAAAATCTGCGGATTTTGCGCGAGGCAGGAGGGGACGCGGAAATTCGCGCCTGACGACACGAATTTCCTGACGGGCAGGTACCGATTCCCAGTCGAAATCGCAGGCGATTTCTTTGTGGGAATCCACATGTGCCGGCGAAGCCGGCACATGTGATGGAAACAGGTACGATACCGATCCGTCTTGTCATTCATGCGTCGGCTGGGGCATTCAGCCTGGCGCTATGCTGTCTGCGCGAAGCGCGAACAGGGAGCAGTCATGCTGCTCCCTGTTCGCTAAATGGCGTCCTCCCCGATCACCGCGCCGGCCTCGGGGGTGGGTTCGGGGGTGGGCTCGGGTGTGGAGGTGTTGAGGAGGTAGAGGTTCTGGGTGGGCGCGGGGGTGGGGGTGGCGATGACCATGGGGAGGTAGTCGGCGCGCTTGCCGCTGGACACGTCCAGGCGTCCCAGGGTCTCGCCCCGGCTCTCCAGGTCCTTGAGCGCGCCCACCATCCAGGCGATCTTCTGGTCCATGTCGTCCGCCGTGCCCAGCTGGACGGTCATGCCGGTGCGGGTGAGTATGCGCAGGTCGGCGGGGTATTCCACGTCCAGCTCGGAGGCGTAGCCCGTCGCGCCCCTGGCCTTGAGGGCTTCCAGCACCGCCTTCATGCCGTTCAAGCGGGCGGGAGTGGCGTCCAGCTGCTTGCCCAGGCGGTAGGTGTTGGGCTTTAAGCCGGTGACGTAGGGGATGGACTGGGCGGGCAGGGTGTCGTTGGCGGAGATCACATAGCCGTCGGAGTCCAGCACCAGCAGCTTGCCCGCCTGGAGGATGACGGCGTCGTGGCTGCGCTCCCGCACCGTCAGCCGCACGGTGACGGGGTAGCGGGGCTTGACGTCCACGAAGGCCAGCGCCCCGGTGGCGTCCACGCTGGTCTGTATGGCGTTGACGTCCAGGGTCCTCAGCCGCGAGCCCAGGCGTATGCCGCTGGCCCGCACCACATCGGCCTCGGCGATGCTCTGGCTGCCCACCACCTCCACGCGCCGCACCAGGAACACGTAGTGGTCCAGCGTCAGCCACAGCGCCAGCAGCGCCACGGGCACAAGCAGCACCAGCGGGTTGAGCCTCCGCCGCGGCTTGCGCCGGGGACGGCGGTTCGCGGGCCTTCTGCGTCTCTGTGTCATGCTCTACAACCCCGTTTTCTCGCAGGAAATGTTCATCAGTATGGCGACGGCGCACATCAGTATGGAGATGGACGTGCCCCCGGCGCTGAAGAAGGGCAGCGGCAGGCCGGTGGTGGGCATCATGCCGATGACCACGGCCACGTTCAGCACGCACTGCACCCCGATCATGCAGGTGATGCCCCCGGCCAGCAGGCTCCCGAAGCGGTCCGGGCAGCGGATGGCCACCCGCAGGCCGAAGAAGATGAAGGCGGCGAACACCGCCAGTATGGCCACGCAGCCCACGAAGCCCACGTCCTCGCCCACTACGGCGAATATGAAGTCGGACTCGGGGTAGGGGAGGAAGGCGAGCTTCTGCCGCCCCATGCCCAGCCCCATGCCGAACAGCCCGCCGCTGCCGAAGGCCAGCAGGGACTGGGAGAGCTGGTAGCCCTCGTTGGTCATGTAGGCGAAGGGGTCGCGGAAGGACATCAGCCGCGCCCGGCGGTAGTCCTCCGAAAGCGCGTAGAACGTGCCCACCGCCAGTCCCCCCGCGCCGATCAGCCCCAGATGCAGCCATCGCGCCCCGGCCAGCATCACCATCACCGCCGTGACGATGAGTATGCTGCCCGCCGTGGACAGGTTCGGCTGCAACAGTATCAGCAGAAACATCGCGCCGGGGAGTATGAACAGCGGTATAAGGCCCGTGAAGAGCCGGGTCACGTCCCGAGTCCTCTGGCTCAGCGCCCGGGCCAGATAGAGGATCATGGCGTACTTGGCCAGCTCCGAGGGCTGGAAGCTCACCGGGCCCAGCCGCAGCCAGCGCCGGGAGCCGTTCAGCAGCTTGCCGACGCCGGGGATCGCCACCAGGATCAGCAATAGAAAGCTCAGCCCCAGCAGCCCGCCGCAGACCCAGGGGCGGCGCAGGTCGTGATAGTCGATGCGCAGCATGAGCGCCATGCCCGCCGCGCCCACGGCGACGCCCATGAGCTGGGAGTATACCTCCGAGAGGGCGCTGCCCGTATCCTGGGCGTTGTAGTAGCTGGCGGCATACAGCGTGACCAGCCCCAGCAGCAGCAGCGCCAGCGCCGTCAGCGCCACGCCACGGTCGATGTCGCGAAGGTGTATGGTATGTCTCTGCGCGGGAGTCTCCCGCGTCGCATTGGCCCCGAGGTTCGGGACCGTCATCATCCGCGGCGGCTCTCCAGCGCGTTCACGATGCCCTTGAAGATGCGCCCGCGGGCCTCGTAGTCATCGAACATGTCGAAGGAGGCGCAGGCGGGGGACAGCAGCACGTTGCCGCCCTCGGGAGCCAGCTCCCGGCACAGCTCGATGGCCTTTTTGAAGTCGTAGCCCGCGTGGGTATAGCGCGTATAGCCCACCTGGTCGAGCGCGGCCTGGATCTCATGGGCGGTCTCGCCGATGAGCACCGCGTGGATGATGGGGGTCTTGAGCAGCTCCTCGCCCAGCGGCACGTAGTTGGCCTTCTTGGGGCTGCCGCCCAGGATCAGCACCGTGGGCCGGTCCATGGCCCGCACGGCCTGGAGGGTGGAGTCCACGTTGGTGCCCTTGGAGTCGTTGATGTAGCGGACGCCGTCCAGCTCCCGCACGAACTCGATGCGGTGCTCCACGCCCACGAAGGTCTTTAGGGTGTGGGCGATCACCGCCGGGTCGATGCCCGAGGCCATGGTCATGGCCACCGCGGCCAGGGCGTTTTGCAGGTTGTGCTCGCCGGGTATGTAGACCTCGTCAGCCCGGCAGATGGGGGTGTGCGCGGCCGCGTCGCCGTAGACGATCACGCCGTTATCCACCCATGCGCCGAAGGGCACGGGATTGCGGGAGGAGAAGTACGCCACCCGGCAGTGGGCGCGGTTGGCCATGTCGCGGGTCACCGGGTCCTCCCAGTTGAGCACCACCCAGTCGTCGCCCGCGCTGTTTTCAAAGATGCGCTCCTTCAGGGCGATGTACTTTTCCATCGTCCCGTGGCGGTTCAGATGGTCCTCGGAGATGTTCAGCACCGCGGCGACGGCCGGATGAAACTCCTTGGAGGTCTCCATCATGAAGGAGGAGATCTCGCACACCGTCACGTCCCCCGGCTGCATATGGGGCACCGCCCCGGAGTAGGGCACGCCGATGTTGCCCACCACATGGGTGTTGAAGCCGGCGTTTTTGAAGATCTCGCCCACCAGCGTGGTCGTGGTGGTCTTGCCGTTGGTGCCGGTGATGGCCAGCAGCAGGCCCTGGGACTCCCGATAGGCGTACTCGATCTCGCCCATGACCTCCACGCCCAGCGCCTTCGCCCGGACCACGGCGGGATGCTCCACCGGGATGCCGGGGCTGACGATCAGCGCGTCCATGCCCTCCACCAGCCGCTCGGGCTGCTTTTCGCCCAGGCACAGCTTCGCGCCCGCGGCCTTCAGACCGTCCAGCTTGCCGTCAAAGGCGGCCTCCTCCTTGGCGTCGCAGACGTAGACCTCCGCGCCGCGCAGCAGCAAAAGCTCCGCGCACGCGATCCCGCTGCGAGCCATGCCGAATACGAGGACCTTCTTACCTTTCATCAATGGATTTCCTCCTGTCGTGATGTGAATACAATGGAGAGTGAAAATGGAGAATGGAGAATGCCGTGCGCCGTACACACAGCTTCGTGTCTCTCACGGCAGGACCGAATGACAGCGTTCAGTCAAGCAAATCCGAAGGATTTGCGCCGCCATTCTCCATTGTCCCTTCTCCATTATCCATTCATAAAACCCTATGCCACAAACCCCAGCAGCGTCAGCAGGCAGAGCATCACCGTCACGATGTAGTACATCGCCACGATTTTGGTCTCGGGCATGCCGCACTTCTCGAAGTGGTGGTGGAGCGGGGCCATGCGGAAGAAGCGCTTGCCGTGGGTGGCGCGGAAGTAGGCGAACTGTATGAGGTCGGACACGCTGGACATGAACATCGCCAGGGCGATGATGGGCAGCAGCAGGGACAGCCGGGTCACCAGCGTCATCCCCACCAGCGCGCCGCCGATGAAGAAGGAGCCCACGTCGCCCATAAAAACCCGGGCAGGGTGGGAATTGTACTGCAAAAAGCCGATGATGCCCCCAGCCATCGCGCCGCCGAAGATGGCGACGTTCAGGATGCTGCCGCCGCGGATGGGATTGGCCGCCGCCAGCGCCAGGCAGATGATGACCATGGTCACGAAGTCAAACAGCGCGCACCCGCCCAGCAGGCCGTCCAGGCCGTCCAGCAGGTTGGCGGAGTTCACGGTGCCCACCAGGATGAACACCATCACCGGAATGTAGAACCAGCCCAGGTTCCACTCCACGTTCACGAAGGGCACGATCAGGCTGGAGCCGATGTCCTGCCGCAGATAGGCCCACACCGCCAGGCCGATGGACAGCACGATCTGCGGGGCCAGCTTCTGCTTCGGCGTCAGTCCCTCGGAGGCGTGCTTCTTCACCTTCAGAAAGTCGTCGATGAACCCGATCAGCCCAAAGCCCAGGGCGCTGACGACGCACATGAGCATCAGGCTCACGTCGCTGCCCTTGTCGCAGAAGGCGATAGCCGCGATCAGCGCCGGGAGCGCGAAGATGATGCCGCCCATCTGGGGCGTGCCCGCCTTCGCCGCGTGGTCCGGTCCCAGCTCGTACATCACCTTGCCCAGCTTCAGCTTCTTCAACCACGGTATGATGATCGGTCCCAATACGATCGCCAGCGCGAACGCCGAGACCACCGTCCAAATCAATCGCTGCATCTTCTGTTGAACCTCCGTCGTCTTCAATGCGCATAGTCTGCCCCGGCACAGCGCCCCGGATTCCCAAAACAGGACACCCCCGTGACAACTTTTCCGCGCCTGACTATATTGTATTCAAAATGGCGTTACAAGTCAAGGGAGGAAGGCGGTGGTTAATTGGGAATTGGGAATGGGGAATTGGGAATGAAGGAACAAATCCTGCGGATTTGTTTGATTGAAAAATGCGTCCACGTATGGTGCACGATTTGATTGAATCAAAAGAAATCCGGTAACTGTTCAGTCCTGTGACAAACAGAGATTTGGCAGGCTGCGGGGGACGACCTCTCAGTCAGCCTAACGGCTGACAGTTCAGGGGAGCTGTCGCCGACGAAGTCGGTGACTGAGAGGTCGTTCCCCGTTGCCTCGGACAATCTCCACTTATCACAGCAGAACTGAATAGATACGAAATCCGAAGGATTTCCACATCCATTCCCAATTCCCAATTCCCCATTCCCAATTGTTCTTAAAAAGCAGGCCCCGCCCCCGACAGAACGCCTTATTTGCTTCTGTCGTAGGGCGGGGCCTGTGTCTTGTCAACGCCTTTGGGCGTCACTGTTCCTGCTTTTTCCTTCTTCCCTTCTTGCGCATGACGGGCACGCCCATCTCCTTGAGCAGCTCCGCGACGATCACCTTTTCGTCGAAGGGGTGCTTGACGCCGTTGATCTCCTGGTAGGTCTCGTGGCCCTTGCCGGCCAGCACCACCACGTCGCTGGGCTGGGCGCTGGACAGGGCGTAGCGAATGGCCTCCCGGCGGTTTTCGATGACGGTGTAGGGGCAGCGGGTGGTCTTGATGCCCTCCTCGATGGCGTCGATGATGTCCATGGGGTTCTCGTTGCGGGGGTTGTCGCTGGTGAGGATGCAGTAATCCGCCAGCCGCCCGGCGATCTCGCCCATGATGGGCCGCTTGGAGTGGTCCCTGGCCCCGCCGCAGCCGAACAGCGCGATGAGCCGCCCCTTGGTGGTCTCCCGCACGGCGGCGAGTATGTTCTCCAGCGCGTCGGGGGAGTGGGCGTAGTCCAGGATCACCCGGTAGGGGGTGCCGGTGTCCAGCAGCTCGATGCGTCCGGGCACGTTGCGCACCTTCTCCAGGCCCCGGCGGATGGCCTCGGGTCCCACCCCGGCGCAGATGCAGATGCCCGCCGCCAGCAGGGCGTTGTACACGTTGAACACCCCGGCCAGCCGGAGGCTGATGCTGGTGCGGAACTTCTTGTGCCAGGTCATCAGGAAGGAGCAGCCGCGCTCGCCCACCTCGATGTCGTTGGCATAGACGTCGCTGGGCTCGCGGATGCCGATGCGCAGCGCGGGGCGGCCCAGCTTCTGCATGGCGGCGCTGACCCGCTCGTCGTCCACATTGTAGACGATGGACTCGCAGATGTCGCCCTCGAACAGCTTCAGCTTCGCGGCGAAGTACTCGTCCATGTCCTTGAAGAAGTCCAGATGGTCCTGGGAGAAGTTGGTGAACGCGCCGACCTTGAAGCGCACTCCCGCCAGCCGGTGCATGGCGGTGGCGTGGGCGGACACCTCCATCACCACGGACTGTATGCCGGCGTCCACCATGCGCCGCAGCAGCGCCTGGGTCTCCACCGGGTCCGGGGTGGTCAGATTGGAGGGCAGGATCTCGTCGCCGATCATGGAGCCCACGGTGCCGATGAGCCCGGTCCTGTAGCCGGCCTCGTCCAGGATGGACTTCACCAGGAAGCTGGAGGTGGTCTTGCCCTTGGTGCCCGTGATGCCGATCATCATCAGGCTGTCGGCGGGATGGCCGTAGAAGGCCGCGGCGATGTAAGAGGTTGCGATGCGCACGTCCTCCACGATCACCTGGGGCACCGCCACGTCCAGCCTGTGGTCCACCACCAGCGCCGCCGCCCCCTTCTCGATGGCCTGGGGCGCGAAGTCGTGGGCGTCCATCCGCAGCCCGGGGGTGCAGAAGAACAGGTCGCCGGGCTGGACCCTGCGCGAATCGATGCGCAGCGCCTGGATCTCGGTGTTCTCCACGTCGCCGACGGTCTCCACCCTGCCGGGGAGCCTTGTGAGCATGGCATTCAGTTTCATCCGGATTTCCTCCAGTACAGTGTTTGGGAAGTGGGGGCTGGGCAAAGGCCGTTCACGCCCCGTCTGCCGCCGGCGGCTCGAAGCGGGCCGTGACGACGGTCGAGGGATTGACCTCGGTCTCGGGGGCCGGGTCCTGGCCTGTTGCCAGGCCGCTGCCCTCCACGCGGAGCTCCAGGCCATAGGAGCGAAGCAGCTTGTTGGCCTCCAGCACCGTCATGCCGGCGAGGTCGGGCACCCGCACGGGCGCGTCCGCCGGCCGGCTGCCCTCCACATAGAGCATCATCAGCGCGCCCTGCCGCAGCGTGGCCCCGGCGGCGGGAAGCTGTCCCACCACTCTGGCCCCCGCGCCGTCCAGCACGCAGTCCAGACCCGCGTCCTTCACGGCGGCCTTGGCGTCCTCCACGGTCAGCCCGGTGACGTCCGGGGCCACGGTGTCGCCCGCGGGGGCCTCGTCGGTGTCCGGGGCGACGCCCAGATAGTTGAGCGCGCGCTCCAGAAAGGACCGGGCGTAGGGCGCGGCGGTGACGCTGCCGTAGTCCACGGGCACGTTGGCCTCGTCCACGATCAGCAGCACCGCGATCCGCGGGTCGTTGGCGGGGGCGAAGCCCAGGAACGAGCCGATGTGGGTGGCCGAGGAGACCGCGCCGTTGACGTACACCTGGGCCGTGCCGGTCTTGCCGCCCACGTGGTAGCCGGGGATGTAGGCGTTCTTGCCGCCGCCCAGGGTGACCACGTTCTCCAGCAGTACCCGCATGGTGTCCGAGGTGGCCCTGGAGATGGGGTGTCCGACCACCTGGGGCGAGCCCCTCTCGATCACCGCGCCGCTCGCGTCGGTGATCTCGCTGACCACGTAGGGCTTCATCAGGTTCCCGCCGTTGATCACCGCGCAGGCGGCGGTCAGCAGCTGCACGGGCGTCACGGCCACGGACTGGCCGAAGCCGATGCGTGCCAGATCCACCCTCTTGACGCGCTTTTCGGAGATGACGATGCCGCCCGCCTCGCCGGGGATGTCCACGCCGGTCCGCTGGCCGATGCCGAAGGCGCGCAGATATCTATAGAAGCGCTCCGTGCCCAGCCGCAGGCCCATCTCCACGAATACCGGGTTGCAGGAGTTTTGCAGCGCCTGGGCGAAGGTCTCCGCGCCGTGGGGATTGCCCCAGCATCGGATGCGCCCGCCGTCCACGGTGACGGACCCGGAGCAGTAGAAGCCCTCGGCGGGGGTCACCAGCCCCGCGTCCAGCGCGGCGGCGGCGGTGAGGATCTTGAAGGTGGAGCCGGGCTCGTAGGCGTCGGTGACGACCCGGTTCTTGAGTCGGGCGGTCAGGGTGTCCACGTCGCCTCTCGGCGGGTCGTTCAGGTCGAAGTCGGGCTTGTTGACCAGGGCCAGGATCTCGCCGGTGTGGGGGTCCATGGCGATCACCCGCACGGCCTTGGCGTCGTTGACGGTGAGCGCCTCCCGGGCCGCCTGCTCGGCGAAGGCCTGGAGGGAGCTGTCCAGCGTCAGCCGGACTCCGCCGCCGTCCACCGCGGGCACATACGCCCGGCCCGCGTTGCTCAGGGCGCGGCCCTTGCCGTCGATCTCCTGGAGCACGCGACCCTCCCGCCCCGAAAGATAGCGGTCCAGCGCCTGCTCCAGCCCCGCCTGGCCCACGCCGTCGATGGTGGTCAGGCCCAGCAGCTGGGCGGCGAACTGGCCCATCGGGTAGTAGCGGCGGCTCTCCTCCTCCAGATACAGTCCCCGCAGCGCGTCGGAGCCCGCCCGGGCGTACTCGGCCTTCATGGCCTTGAGCTGTTGGGCGCGGTCACGGGAAAGCTGGCGCTTCAATGTCACCCCGCCCTTGGAGGTGTCCGAGGCCTTCTTCTCGATGGCGGCGGCGTCCATGTCCAGCACCGGGGCCAGCAGCCGCGCCAGCCGCGCCGGGTCCGTCACCTGCCGGGGACTCACCGAGGCGGAATAGGCCGTGGCGCTCTGGGCCAGCACCCGTCCGTTGCGGTCCAGTATCCGTCCCCGCGTGGGGGCGATGACCGATTCGGACGTCCACTGGCTCTGCGCCCGCCGCTGCAGCGCTTCGGATTCCAGTACCTGTAGGATGAAAAGGCGCGCGCTCAGCGCCGAAAACAGCATGAAGAACGCGGCCATACACACGGCGAGGCGGCGACGGATGACCGGCCCTGTCAGAACCATGCCCATCCCTCCCCGCCTGCGGAAAATTTATTCCCTGCTTTCCTCAGTGTCGGTGTTCTCGACACTCTGCGCGGAAGTATCGTCGATGACATCGGGCAGATTGACCACCCGAAGCTGCTCAGGTGAGGGCGTCTGCATCCCCAGCCGCCGGGCGTGCGCCTCGAGCTGACCGGGTTCGCTCAGCTGGTTGATGGCCAGGGTCAGGTTTTCGGCGGTGGCGCCCAGCTGCTTGACCTCCGCCTCCACGGCCCGCAGCTGCTTGTTCTGCCGGGTCATCCGCGCGATCATGGCGATCTGCGCGAACATGCCCACGAACAGCACGGCGATAAACACGATCATCAGCACCTTGCCGGCCTTGCGTTCCTGCATCCGCCGGGAACGCTTTGTGTTGTTCCTGTTCATGTCTATGCCTCCGCTGGTGGGGAAAGAACCCCGGAGAGAGTGGCGTCGGGCGGCGATCAATCGCCCGGGGCGAAGTAGCGGTCGTTGATGTAGTCCAGCAGCGCGCCGATGTCCTGCTCGGCGGCCTCGTTCGCGGCGACGAAGCGGGCCTCGTCCCAGATCTCCAGATACCGGCCCATCCCGGCGAAGCGTATGGCCTTGTCCATGCCCGCCTTCTGCCGCAGCACCGCGGGCAGCAGCACGCGCCCCTGGCCGTCCAGGCTCTGGTTGGTGAAGGAGAAGGCCTTGATGAGCCGCACATAGGCCATGCCCCGGGCGTCGCTGTCCGGGATGCGGTCCAGCCGCGCGCTCATGTCCTGCCATTTTTCGATGGGGTAGAGGGCGATGGCGTTGAATTCGTTGTTCAGCCCGATGGTGAACCCCTCGCCCAGCGCCTCCCGGTACGCCGCCGGGATCGTGGCGCGCCCCTTGGGATCAATATTATGCGGATAATTTCCGGAAAATTCGGCTGCCGCCATCCCCACGCGCCTCCCTTCGGCCATTTCGCCCATTATATACACCACATTATACCACAATACACCCCTCTCTGCCACTCTGTGACACTAATTTCATATATTTTTTGCATTTTGTAATGAATTTCGGAAAAGACGAGCAACCGCGGCCTGTTTGGCCGCGGTTGCTCGTCAGGGAGTAGGGAGTAGGCAGTAGGGAGTAGGGAAGAACGGCAAATGGACTTTGCGCTAAAGGAATGAAGGACCTCAAGCATCCTCAGAATGCGCCTGCGCCTCGGATACAACGACGTTATCAATAGAGAGCAAAGGCTGTGCCGTAACGCCGCTCATGCCTATTGCCTGATGCCCAATGCCTCACCAATATTGAATCGTGAAAACGGACGGATCGGCTTGTCGGTGTGTGCGACGCGAAGGCGGGGGAGGGGAATGGTGAGGCCGAAGGGGCCGCGATAGCGGATGAACACAAGGTAGGTGATCTCATACATCAGGCCGCCACCTCCTCCATGTACTCCACGTATTCGTCGTAGGTGGGGAAGTACAGTCGGGAACCGTCAGGCAAAAAGCCCACATAGCCGTCTGAGGTGAAATAGCCCTTCAGATTGAACATCGAAAACGCCTCCTTGTTTTCTCAACTGGAGACATTGTAGCATATGACGGTGGAAAAAATTTACCCACAATCACGTTTGAATACATGATTATGGGTAAATATCTATACAGTATAAATGTCGAACCGCTTGTCGCAGACCTGGACAGAATGACATGGAAATCCCCTGCCGGATTGCTCCGGCAGGGGATAAAACGGTATCTGATCCTTTAGCGTCTCTCAGCCGTAGATGCTCTTGACCTCGATGCCCTGTTCCCTGGCCACGTTTTCAGCGGCGGTGGAGCCGGACAGGAAGGAGAAGGTGGAGCAGCAGCCGGAATCCATGAAGTTGTAGGTCTCGGCATAGAAGCCGCCGGCGTCGGTGCCGATGCAGTACAGGTGCGGGATGACCGCGCCTTCCTTGTTGACGACCTGGAACTTCTCATTGATCTTGACGCCGCCGGTGGTGGTCAGCATGCCGCCGACCATCTTGATGGCGTAGTAGGGGCCCTCGGCGTCCATGGGGATCAGCTTGGCGGGGTCCTTGTTGAAGTCGGGGTCCTCGCCGGCCTCGCAGTAGCCGTTGTAGGTCTCGATGGTGCTGAGCATGGTCTCGGTGTCCACGCCGATCTGCTGGGACAGCTCCTCCCAGGTGTCCGCGCGGTTGATCATGCCCTTCTCCACGCAGTTGTCCAGTATGGCGCGCAGGTTGGTCACGGGCGCGTTGGTGGAGGGGGTGAAGCAGGTGCCGGCCAGGGTCTCGTTGTGCTCCATGAAGTCGATCTTGGAGGTGTCCAGCAGGCACCAGTATTCGCCGTTGGGCTGGGCGCAGGCCAGCAGGAAGCCGGAGGATTCGTTGCTGAAGCGCACGCCGTCGTCATTGATCCACAGATAGGGGTTGTAGGCCGCGCGATGGACGGGAGAGTCGATGGCGAAGCCGGGCACGGTGGTCAGGCAGTAGGCGACATGCTCCTGGCCGAACATGTCAGCGCCGACCTCCCAGCACATGTTGATGCCGTCGCCCATGCGCCCGCCGGTGCCGCCGGCCTTCAGGTTGCCGCCGGAGACGGAGGCCGCGGATTCGCCCTGGCCGACGTACTCCGCCAGCATCTCCTGGTTGTCCACGAAGCCGCCCGTGGCGATGATGACCGCGCCGGCATTGACCTTCAGGGGCTTGCCGTCGGTGGTGGTGGCCTCGATGCCCACGGCCTCGCCGGCCTCGTTCATGATGATGTGGTCCGCGTGGACGTTTGTCAGGGTGTTGACGCCAAGCTTGTTGCAGATGTTCTGCATGCGCAGCGCCTCGCCGGGGCCCTCGCCGGGGGTCATGGTCCAGGAGGAGGTGCCGGAGCCGCGGAAGGACGGATACGCCGCGATGGGCGCGTTGCCCTCCAGCGCCACGAACCAGTTCACCACGTTGCCCACGTTGTCCATGAAGTAGCGGACGATCTCGGGGTTGGCTTCGTTGTGGTTGTAGTTCATGTGGTACTCATAGCCCTCGTCGGCGGTCTGATTGTCGGTGATGTTGAACAGCACCTCGACGATGGAATCGTTGGTGTAGTGGCACTCGGTGCCGTACAGCGCGCCGCCGGTGTAGCTCTTCTGCTCCAGCAGGATGACGTTCAGGCCAACCTGGGCCGCGCGAATGGCGGAGGCCAGACCGGAGCCGCCCGCGCCGACGATGACCACGTCCGCGGTGTATTCCGCGTCATAGTCGGTGGTGATCACGGACTTGCAATCGGTCATGAAATCCGCGGGATCGCCGCCCGCCTGGACGATGGCGCCTTTAACAGCCTCGAGGATGCCGTTGGAGGACAGCGTCGCCATGGACACGGTGTCCACGTTCAGGCTGTTGTTTTCCACGATGCGATCCGGCATCAGCCGCAGCGCGCCGGTGGCGATGTCCTTGGTCTCCTTGTTGTCCCCGATCTCAACCGCTGCGATCTTGCCGTCCTGGAAGGTGGTGGTCACGTAGATGAAGTCGTTGCGCCCCGAGCCGAAGTCGGTGTAGCTGCCGTCCGCCGGAGCCGCCGCGTAGGCTGTCCCGGCCGCAATCATCATGACCAGCGCCATGAGGATCGCCGTGAGTCTGCGTGTGTTTTTCATACAGGGGTCCTCCTTTGATGGATATTGCAACAGCGAAGACGGTCTTCGCCGTTGTGCTTTCATCCGCGATTCACCGCCCGCCGGGAAGCGCGGCAGTGATATATTTATACAATAAAGATCCTCCGGCGCTGATTCAGCGTACAGAGGATCAAAGGGCGGGCATGCCTCCCTCGATCGCAGCTGCTGAACTGGAACAGCGCGCTTTTTCCTTCCATGTATCTGACTTGGCATTTACCCGCCGCACAGTGACCTTCTCGTGGGTTCTTACCCCGTTCCATGTTCCACTTTCTGTGGAGAAGGAAAAACAGTATGAATATGTTATTACTAATTATAACGCGGCGCTGGGCATCGCGTCAAGTATTTTATGGGGATCATGCACGGTCCACGCATGAATGACAAGACGGATTGGAATCGTACCTGTTTGGTGCATGTGGATTCCCACAAAGAAATCGCTTGCGATTTCGACTGGGAATCGGTACCTGCCAGTCAGGAAATTCGTGTCGTCAGGCGCGAATTTCCGCGCCCCTTCCTCCCTCGCACAAAATCCACAGATTTTGCGCGACAGGCTCACGCATTCATGCGTGAGCCGTGGGGGATCATGACCGGCAGCCCAGTGGTCCGGAGCGCATTCTTCAGAACAGTGTGCAGATCCATGCCGCGAGCGCGGAGGCCGCGGGGAAGATGACCAGCAGCTTCAGCAGCTGGCTTTTGAGGTTGAAGCCGTACCTTCTGCCGCTGAGCGCCGGCACCGTCTCGGGGTAGTAATGCTGGAAGAAGTGGAATTTGCAGAGGAGGAACCAGTCGAAGAAGATCATGTCATAGGCCTTATAGATCGTAAAGATCGATACAAACCGCAGGAAGAACTGCGTGAACGAATAGCCGCATCTGAACCCGTCCCAGATGGAGATCACGCCCACTAACAGTATCGTCAATGCGCTCAGGATCATCAGCACCCACCCAAATGTGCGTGCGCCATGGAACAGCTCCCTGCTCTTTGGCTTTAAAAGCGCTCGGGCTTCCTTCGGGGCAGATGAGAAGAACCGATTGTCCTGAACAAAGGCCACCGCAGAAATCAGAAGGAGCGTGATCGCCCCGCAGAATACGATTGCCAGAAATACTGTCAAGAGCATGGTGTGTTCCTCCTATGGTTCATTGATATACAGAGAGGTTATAAGGCATTCAAAACGCATTCTCCATCAGACGGCAGGTCATACGTTAGCATTTTCTAACCGTTGGCCGAAATGAAGGCCCACCGCACAGCCGTCCGTTTTTGACGCCGCTGTGGGATGGGCGAATCACATCCGTTAGCCGCCACTTACCATTATACGCCATATCGCGAAGTTTTTCAATGGCGGCGGGTGGAAAATCCACGGTCCACGCATGAATGACAAGACGGATTGGAATCGTGGATTCCCACAAAGAAATCGCTTGCGATTTCGACTGGGAATCGGTACCAGCCAGTCAGGAAATTCGTGTCGTCAGGCGCGAATTTCCGCGTCCCTTTCCCTCACGACTCGCCGGATACGCATCACCAGCAAAGCGACGAAGCCTGCAAACAGCACGATATGAATCGGAAGTACAAAGACAAACAGATGGTTGAACAGATGATCGCTGTACCATGCCGCGAAAAAGGACACCAGCAGCAGAAGACATGACATGATCAGCAGGCTGTGCTTCTTCATAGGCTCACCCCTGTCGTTATGGCTGGTCTGCGCGGATGTCTATTTAAAGATGCAGGAAGTACAGGCCGATAGCATCTGTACCCGGGGCGCGGAGGCTTAATTCCAAATCGCCCTGAATATCCCCGGGCGACAGGCGCGGCACGTTCATGCTATCCAGGCGCGGATGCCCGCCCTTTGTGCTGATGATCACGCGATCCCGGCACCGGCGGGAGGCAAGCCACTTTCCGATGATGCGCTCGCTCTTGCCCCTTGGACCGGGCGTCCAGTCGCCGTATACGCGGGCGGTGTCGATCAGGTTGCCGATCTGCGCATAGCGATCCAATTGAGCGAAGCAGTCGGCTTCAGACAGGCCGGTTCCGAAGGAGACGGTGCCCAGGCCGATGGGCGATACGCTGAGGCCGTCTGTGATCGTGATTCCTGGCCACATGCCTCTATTAATCATTTCCCTGCACCTCATTCGCTGGCTCTGTCAGTCTCCGTATACCCACACCCAGTCCGGGTTCTCGGTGATGTATTCGCTGGCCACCCAGCCGAAGTATTCCAGGGAAGAACGGCCGTCGGCGTCCGGCTTCGTCCATTTGCTGATCAGCGTAAAGGGGATATCGTTGTCGGCAACCTCCTCGCAGCGATAGACCGTGATGACGGAGCCCTTCTCCAGCGAACCGATGATATCGCCGTTCGGCCATGCCCGGACGTTCAGGTTGCTCGTCTGTGTGGCGACCTCCACACCGCCGACCCGGTCGTAGTAATTGAACCTGGCGCAAACCTCCATCTCGGTGTAATTCCGGACGTTGTCCCTGTAGAAGCTGGAAACGTGCCAGCTGCCGGTCTCACTGCCCTCGCCGTCGGGCGTCCATTCCACGCGCAGGGCCTGGTGAACGCCGGCTGCATCGCAGTAGAACATGAGGTAGGCGGTCAGCCGGTTGTCCTCCGGCACGTAGATGCGCTTGATCTGGCCCTCCGCCGCCCCGCTGTAGTAACGGCTGGTGTAGTCGTAGAATGCGCCGTCTGCCGTTCCGTCAGGGTCTTCGGTGGTTCCGTCAAAGCAAAAGCGCAGGAAATCTTCGCCCAGCTTCTTGGCGATGACAAAGTCGCCGAAGCCGCGATTCTCCTCTGCCCAATGCCAGGCGTCGTTCGCGTAGTCGATCATATTCTGGTCGTTAATGGGATCGGGCAGGGGAAATTCGCCACCCTCGCCCACGTTTGCGATGATCAGCCGATTGGCGGTGGTTTCGTCAAACGGATCGTTCCACGCCGTCATGACAAACCCCGTCACGTCGTCATCGATGATAGCATTCCCCAGATAGTTGGTCTTGGCGGCAAACGCCGTCGGTACGACGAGCAGCAGCGCGAGCAAAAGAACAATGAGCTTCTTCATGACCGTGACCTCCCTTTTCGTCGTTGTAAAACAGGTTGGATTGCCGCTGCAATCCTGGCGTACGGAACCGGGGTCCGTCATCTCAAGTATACCACAGCGCCTCGACGCGATGCAACAGGTATACATCCAAGCCGTTGATTTTTGGTATCTATTCAGTTCTGCTGTGATAAGTGGAGATTGTCCGAGGCAACGGGGAACGACCTCTCAGTCACCGACTTCGTCGGCGACAGCTCCCCTGA
>CADCAS010000033.1:0-57024 GCA_902799465.1 uncultured Eubacteriales bacterium | reverse complement strand
TCCCCTTCCAGGGGAGCTGTCAGCCGTTAGGCTGACTGAGAGGTCGTCCCCCGCAGCCTGCCAAATCTCTGTTTGTCACAGGACTGAACAGTTACGATTTTTGATTCGTATTGCTCCATGGAGCATGGTTGATTTTCCTGCGCCGGTGCGGCGCTTCTGCCTTGAAAATCCCTCAACCATCCGCGAAGAAGCATAAAACAAACCTCCGCGATGCAATCAGAGAGTGACCGGCGATCCCTCTGAAAGCAAGCGGAGGTGTTCACGGGTGAACGATTTCTGTATGGCATGTGCGAAGGTCAGCTGCGCGCGGCATGTTTTTATCCGAACATGCCCTGCAGCGCCTCGAAGCGCTCGTGGGTGATGAGGGCGTCGTCCTTAAGGCCCTTCAGCTTCACGACGTAGGTCCAGCGTCCGTAGGGCGCGATGGACTCGATCAGGTTGAGGTTGACGATGTAGCTCTTGTGGGTGCGGAAGAACATGTGGTCGGGCAGGCGCTCGTCCAGCTCGGCCATGCCGTCGGAGACGGTGTAGCGTGTGCCGTCGCGCATCAGCACCACGGTGGCGCGGTTCTCGCGCATGACCATGGCGATGTCCTCCAGGTCGAGGAAGCTGACGCCGTCCCGGTGCTTGAGCATGATCCGCCCCGGCACCGACGCGGCGGGCGGGGTGAGGGCGGCGCGCTCGGGCTCGCTGCGCAGCCGGTCGCGGATGCGGGACAGTGTCTCCAGCGCGCGCTCCACCCGGAAGGGCTTCACCAGATAGTCGAAGGCGTAGACCTCGAAGGCGCTCTTCATGTACTCCTCGTGGGCGGTGGCGAACACCAGCACCGTCCGCGGGTCGCGGTCCTGTATGGCGCGGGCGCACTCGATGCCGGTCCTCCCGGGCATCTCCACGTCCATCAGCACCACCTCGGGCCGCGCCTCGTCGTAAAGCCTGAGCAGCGCCTCCCCGTCCGACGCCTCGCCCGCCAGCTGATACCCCCCGGCCTTCTCCACCAGCTTGCGCATCACCAAAAGCATCCCCGGATCGTCGTCCGCGATCACAATGTCAATGGGCTTCATGAAAACCTCCGTGTTTTAGGGAGTAGGGAGTAGGCAGTAGGGAGTAGGGGAGGGGCGGCGGAGACTGTGCGCACTATACAGATCGTGGGCGTCTCTGAAAGGCCTTTTCAAAATGCCCAATGCCTACTGCCTACTGCCTAATGCTTCTCCTTCCCCTCAGCGCCACGGGCCGGTCGAGGAGCTCCTTCATGATGACGGCCTGCCGGAGCTTTTGGATGTTCAGGGCGGCGAGGTCTGCGGCGGCCTGGGCGGCGAGGCTCTCCTCGGTCTCCCGGCGCCGCAGGGCCTCGACGTGGCGGCGGTGCTCGGCGTGGGTCTCGCCCTCGGTGTGGACGTGCTCCATGGAGCCGCCCACGCAGCCCTCGTCGTCATGCAGGCTGACGCCCTGGGCGATCTCGGGCTGGAGCACGGGCGCCGCGTCGGACAGGGCCCCGTCGGGCAGGGCCTCCCCGGCGGCCTGGAGCTGCTTTTCGGCCTCGGCCTTCAGCTTCTCCAGCCGCTGCCTGAAGCTCTCCCTGCCGCGGGCGGGCCGCTGCGGCTTCGCGGGGGCCGCGCCGCGCTTCTTCTGCTTGCTCTTTTCGTTGGTGAGGACGATGAACAGTATAATGAGTACGACGATCAGAGATTCCATACCGCTGACCTCCTTCTCACTGTAATATCACCATGGGACGCCGCGAACGGCGTCCCGATATTGTTACTTCTTGTCCTTCTCGGTGTGGCTCGGCACGCTCTCACCGGCGATGGCCTCGCGCATGCGGGTGTCGGACTGGACGTTCTGCATGTTGTAGTAGTCCATCACGCCCAGCTTGCCCTCGCGCAGGGCGGCGGCCATGGCCCGCGGCACCTCGGCCTCGGCCTCCACGACCTTGGCGCGCATCTCCTGAACGCTGGCCTTCATCTCCTGCTCATGGGCGACGGCCATGGCGCGGCGCTCCTCGGCCTTGGCCTGCGCGATGCGGCGGTCGGCCTCGGCCTGGTCCATCTGCAGCTGCGCGCCCACGTTGCGGCCCACGTCCACGTCGGCGATGTCGATGGACAGGATCTCAAACGCGGTCCCGGCGTCCAGACCCTTGTTCAGCACGGTGCGGCTGATGAGGTCGGGGTTTTCCAGCACGGCCTTGTGGCTTTCGGAGGAGCCGACGGTGGTGACGATGCCCTCGCCGACGCGGGCGATGATGGTTTCCTCACCGGCGCCGCCGACCAGGCGGGAGATGTTGGCGCGCACGGTGACCCGGGCCTTGGCCCGCAGCTCGATGCCGTCCTTGGCGATGGCGGCGACCACGGGGGTCTCGATGACCTTGGGATTGACGGACATCTTCACGGCCTCCAGCACGTTGCGTCCCGCCAGGTCGATGGCCTTGGACTGGTTGAAGTCCAGCTCGATCTGCGCGGACTGGGCGGCAATCAGCGCGTCCACCACGCGGTCCACGTTGCCGCCGGCCATGTACAGCGTCTCCAGCTCGTTCATGGATACGTTGATGCCGGCCTTGCGGGCCTTGATCATCGGCGGCACGATGCGGCGGGGGCTGACCCGGCGGAACTTCATGCCGACGAGGTTGAAGATGTTGATGTGCACGCCGCTCATCAGCGCCGAGAACCACAGCCCCAGCGGGAACAGCGAGAACAGTGTGATCACCAGCACCACGATGATCACGGGGACGATGGCGGACAGAATCATGGTATTCATTGTGTTGCCCTCCTGTTAGTCATTCTGGTATCGGCAAGCCTTGCGGCAGACCGGCGTTGACAGCTGAGCGCGGCGGTACAGATAAATCTCTACCTTCCGCCCGTCAGGTCGGAACTGGACAGGCGCGTCACGCTTCGATCTCCGCGACGACGATGCGATTTCCCGCGACCTTCTGCACCCGTATGGGGACGCCCTGGCCGATGAATTCGCCGTCGGAGACCACGTTGAGCTTCACGCCGTCGAACTCGGCCATGCCCACGGGGCGCAGGGCGGTGCGGGTGACGCCGGTCTTGCCGATGAAGTAGTTGAGATCGTTGCTCGCGGCGGCGTTCGGGTCGAGGGCCACGTCCTTGAGGGCCAGCCTGGATTTCTCCAGCCTTCCCCTGGACGCGGTGACCAGACAGACGGACAGCGCCACGCACAGCACCGCCGCCAGCACCACGAACAGCAGAAGTCCCTGCTCCATCGACGGCTTCAGCACCACGAACCCCATCACCAGCGAACCGATGCCCAGGGTCCCCGGCACGCCGAAGCCCGGAATGTACATCTCAAAGACCAGAAGCCCCACGCCCACCAGCAGCAGGATCAGCGCCGGAACGTTCGCCCCCAGCAGGCCCAGTAAACCTCCCATGCTCGATCACCTCGTTCTCTTTGGGATGCACCCAGTATACCATCTTTCCCCGAAAAAGAAAAGGGGATGCCGACGAAAGATACATTTTTGGGGATGAACCGTCGTTATGACGCTATGGGGATTCAGGAAAAGGGAGAAGGGAAAAGGCAACAGGGAAAAGGGAAAAGGGATAACGGCTGCCGCGTACACCGCAGGGGCGGCGCATTGCAGCCCCGACGTGCCCAGGCTATTCCTGTTGCCTGTTGCCTGTTGCCTGTCGCCTGTTCCCTGCTCCCTGTTTCCCTTTTCCCTGAACAAAGACCGGCGGACGCCCGCATCGGGCATCCGCCGGTCGATATCCCGCTTACTGCTCGTAGATGAAATCGTAGAGCCGCACGGCGTTGGTGGCGAAGTCGCAGTCGTAGAGCATGCCCTCGTCGTTGCGGACCTCTTCCTTATAGGTCTTGGCCTCGGGCAGGCGGAGGGTGTCCACGTCGGAGATGCCGCTGGAGACCACGATGGAGGCGATCTTGAAGATGTCCTCCCACTCCATGTTGGTCTTGATCATGGAGAACAGGTCGGTGCCCAGCTGGAGCATCTCCATCATGCCAAGCTTCTTGACCTTGCCCAGCAGCTTCTTCAGCACCGTCTGCTGGCGGGTGGTGCGGGTGTAGTCGCCGCCGTCCAGGTGACGGATGCGGGCGTAGGCCAGCGTCTGGTTGCCGTTGAGGTGGACGTTCTGGCCGTACTCCTCCAGATACTTCTGCTCCGGGTCGAAGTCGGTGACGCCCGCCAAGTAGGCCATCTTGTACTGCTTGACGATGTCCTCGTTGATCTTCTTCATCTCGGCCTCGGAGATGTCCACCTCCACGCCGCCCAGGGTCTGGGCAATCTTGCCGAAGCCGAAGAAGTTGACCATCACGTAGTACTGTATGTTCATGTCGAACAGCTCGTTGACGGTCTTCATGGCCAGCTTGGAGCCGCCGAAGTAGTTGGCGGCGTTGATGCGGTAGGTGCCGGAGTATTTGCCGATGTCCTTGAACTCCACCGCAAGGTCGCGCATGATGGAGGTCAGCTTCACCTGGCCGGTCTGGAGGTTGATGGAGCAGATCATCATGGCGTCGGTGCGGGCGCTCTCGGAGAGCACGCGCTCGTCGGTGCCCAGCAGCAGCACGTTGAGCCACTCGTCGGAAAGGCCCTCCTTGATGGACAGGTCCTCCACCTGCACCATCTGGTCCGCGGCCAGGCCCTCCACCTGGTTGCCGGTGTCGCCCAGCATCTGGGAGATGGTGGCGTACTGGGTGGGCGTCTGCGTGGCGGTGTTCTGGGTGTCGAAGCCGCTGGCGGCGGCGGTCTCCTCCGGGGCCACGGTCACCGTCACCACGGGGGTGGCGTCCTGGCTCACGGGCCGGTAGACCTCCTCGCCGGGGCGGGCAACCAGCAGGATCACCGCCACCAGTACCACCGCCAGCGCGGCGATGATGGCGTAGGCCCAGGCATTGCTGCGCCGCTTGGGCGGCCTGCGGCGGTTGTTGTTCGAGGGACGCCGCTGGGGCGGGCGCTGGGATCCGGCGCTTCTGCGCGTCGGATGGGGCGCGGCGGCGCGGCGGGCGGCGGGGCGCTCGTCATACCGCGCGGCGCGGTTTTCAGGGGACGATGTCCGGCGGCTGTAGCCCGAGCTTCGATCCCGCGAGATCCCCGGCTGCACCCGGTCCATGTCCCTTTCATCGTCATAATATCTGTCTGAGGAATAGCGAGAAGCCAATTTGTATAAACCTCCGTGCAGTGTATATGTCATCTATATTATTATACCTTCATTCTCCACGGAGTTCAACCGCGAACCGCGGCGAATTGGGGCCAAAGCGTGACAATACCGTTGAAACTCGGCGAAGGAGGACTATTCCTCTTCCCTGATCCCCGGTTCCCCGTTCCCCTTTTCCCTTTTCCCTTCTCCCTGTTCCCTGATCCGCTCGATGGTGATCTTCCCGATCTTGCCCCCGCGGAACTCGTCCAGTACCAGCGCGGCGGCGCGGTCGGTGTCGGGGCGTCCGCCGGAGAGGAGCCAGCCCCGGCCCCGGCAGGCGGCCTCCAGCAGGGCGTGGGGGAGGGGCTCGACGCCGTCGGGCAGCTTGAAGCGTTTGGCGACGGCGGCGGGGTTCAGCCGGTACAGCAGCTCCAGCAGCCCGCCCGCCAGGTCCTCGGTGTCCATGATCTCGTCCCGTATGGAGCCCAGGTAGGCCAGCAGCCGGGCGGATTCCTGGTCGTCCATGCGCGGCGGCAGCATGCCGGGGGTGTCCAGCAGCTCCAGGTAGGGGTTCAGCTTCACCCACTGGTTGGACCGGGTCACGCCGGGCCGGTCCGACGCCTTGGCGATGGCGGAGCCGTGCAGCCGGTTGATGAAGGTGGACTTGCCCACGTTGGGGATGCCGGTGACCATGATGCGCACGGTCTTCTTTACCCCGCGGGCGGCGAAGCGGTCCAGCGCGGGCTGGGACGCCTCCTGGATGCGGTTGAGGATGTCCCTGGTCTTGCCGCCGTTGGCGTTGAACCGCAGGGCCGTCAAGCCCTCCCGGCGAAAGCGCTCCACCCACCGGGCGGTGGCGTTGTCGTCGGCCAGGTCGGCCTTGTTCAGCACCAGGATGCGGGTCTTGCCCCGGGTCAGCTTCGCCAGGTCGCCGTTGCGGGTGGCCTGAGGCGCGCGGGCGTCGCAAAGCTCGATCACCGCGTCCACCGCCCGCAGCTGCTCCTGCAACAGCCGCCGCGTCTTCGCCATGTGTCCCGGATACCAGTTGATCTTGTCCGGCATTTTGAACACCTGCCTTTTGGTGAGCTGAGATAGGACGGTCGCGGCGGAAAACCTGTGCCGCAACGCCGCGTCCTCGTAAAGATTCAAAAAAACGGGAACCGCATGTGCTGCGATTCCCGGATTGGGCAAGGGATTAAGACCTCTCCTTGACCTTGGCGGCCTTGCCGCTGCGCTCGCGCAGATAGTACAGCTTCGCGCGGCGAACCTTACCACGACGGATGACCTTGATGGAATCCACGCGGGGGCTGTGCAGCGGGAACGTGCGCTCGACGCCGACGCCGTAGGAAGTGCGGCGAACGGTGAACGTTTCGCGGACAGAACCATTGCGGCGGGCGATGACCACGCCTTCAAAGGCCTGCAGACGTTCGCGGGAGCCTTCAACGACCTTCACCTGGACGCGCACGGTATCACCGATGGCGAACTCCGGGATGTCGCTCTTGAGCTGGGCGCTCTCGATGGAACGGATGATCTCATTCATGGGAATTTCCTCCTTTCCTCTCCAGGGCGTTCATACTCGCAGCGCAACAGAGGACCGCCCGATTTCAACTTGTCCATTATAGCATAAGCGGCGGAGAGTGAAAAGAAGGAATGTGTTAAATTATATTAGGGAGTAGGGAGTAGGCAGTAGGGAGTAGGGGAGGGGCGGCGAGACCTGGTGTTTCTTTTGCGATCCGCTGTATCCGCAGACGATACTGTGACACGTCGATTTCAAAAGGTAACTGTTCAGTCGCGGACTCCTTCCGACCCGCTTCGCGGGCCACCTCCCTCAAAGAGGGAGGCTTTTGGGCTCCTCGATCAGGCGCCCATCGGCTCCCGTCCAGGCTCCCTCTCCGAGGGAGCTGTCAGCCGCAGGCTGACTGAGGGAGTTGAGGGAGCTGGCAGCCGCAGGCTGACTGAGGGAGTCATCTCTGGGCGACTGATTAGTTACCTCAAAAGAAAGAAATGGCTTGCCGTTCCCTCCCTACTCCCTACTGCCTACTCCCTACTCCCTAATACTCCCTACTCCCTGATAAGAAGGCAGCTCGTATATGCCATCTTGTCGGCGCCGTAGTAGTATTGCAGGCCGTTGGCCTTGCAGACCTCGAGCACCACGAGCCCATAGGCCTCCATGGAGGAGACCATCTGGTCGGGGAAGCGGCAGGGCTGGTCGGGGTAGGTGCATTCCCGGCACTGGATACATGCGCCCGCGCCCAGGGCGAACACGTCCGCTCCGGCCTTGCGCAGCTCGGCGTACATCTGCTGGAAGTGCGCCTTGTGTTCCTGTTCGATCTCCATCATGGCCTCGAAGTCGAAGCCGTCCTCGATGTCGCCGTAGGTCTGTACCAGTATGCCGCCGGGATACTGTCCCAGCCGCCCGGCGCAGTCCTCCAGACTGCCGCAGCCGGGGGGACAGCTCCAGCGCTTCTCGTACATGCCGCAGGTGTTGGTGGCGCACATGTCGCGCACCTCGCGCTTGACCTCCAGCGTCGCGCCGTCCAGCGGCTTCCACGCCGTGAACCCCGCCGCCTCGGCCAGCCTCGCAAGCTCCTCGTAGTTCATGGTATCCCTCCAGTGGTTGTCGGTTGAAAGTCAGCATTGGTGGATCGACAATGGAAAGCGTTACGTTGAATGGGGAATTGGGAATGGGGAATTGGGAATGAAGGAACAAATCCTTGCGGGTAACTGTTCAGTTCTGCGACAAACAGAGACTTGGCAGGCTGCGGGGGACGACCTCTCAGTCAGCCTAACGGCTGACAGCTCCCCTGGAAGGGGAGCTTCAGGGGAGCTGTCGCCGACGAAGTCGGTGACTGAGAGGTCGTTCCCCGTTGCCTCGGACAATCTCCACTTATCACAGCAGAACTGAATAGATACCCTTGCGGATTTGTCTGATTAAAGGGGCAAGACTCGTGATAACGGATGCTTGTTCAATAGAAAGAAATCCAAAGGATTACAACATCCATTCCCCATTCTCCATTTATGAGTTTTCCCGATTCAAAAAAAGAGCCGGGAAGCATCCCGGCTCTTGTCAACACGTCTTACGCGACCAGTTCCTTGGCGGCCTTGGCGGCGGAGGCGGCGTCAGGGGTATAGGCATCGGCGCCGATCTTGTCCGCGAACTCCTGGGTGATGGGCGCGCCGCCCACCATGACCTTGACCTTGCCGCGCCAGGGCGCCGCGTTGATGGCGGCGACGGTGTCCGCCAGGGCGGGCATCGTGGTGGTCAGCAGAGCGGAGCAGCCGATGATCTTGGTGTCGGGGTTCTCCTCATAGGTCTGGATGAACTTCTCCACCGGCACGTCCACGCCCAGGTCGATGACCTCGAAGCCCGCGGACTCGATCATCATGATGACCAGGTTCTTGCCGATGTCGTGGAGGTCGCCCGCCACGGTGCCCATGATCATCTTGCCCATGCTGCCCACCGCGCCGGTGGCCAGATGGGGCTTCAGCACCTCGACGCCCTTCTTCATGGCCTTGGCGGAGATCAGCATCTCGGGCACGAAGATCTCATTGTTTTTGAACTTCTCGCCCACCACGTCCATGGCGTCGATCATCGCGGACAGGATATCGGTGGCCGCGACGCCCTCGTCCAGGGTCTCCTGCACGGCGGCGGTGATCAGCTTGGCCTTGCCGCGGGTAACCAGATCGTTGACATTCTGAATGCTCATGTTAATAATACTCCTTTCGGTAAAAGACGTCAAGATGCTGCCGAAAAAATCAGAACATGATGGAGATCGGCGGGCGGGCGTCGTCCAGCTGCTGCTGGGTGAAGCCGAACTTGTCGCGGTTGTACTTGTCGATGGCGTCCCAGAGGCCCTTGTAGGTGCCCTCGTACAGGGAGCCCGGACCGCCCTGGGTGATGCAGGGGATGAAGTACTTGCCGTCGGCGGCGGCCCCGCAGGTGTTGATGGCGTTCAGCGCGGCCTTCTCGCAGTCGGCGTAGGTCCAGCCCTCGAAGTCCACCTGCTTGTTGTCGATCTCGCCCATGAAGGTCATCTTGCCGCCGTACTGCCTGATGAGCTCGGGCACGTTGTTGGAGTGCATGCAGCCCTGCCACACGTCGATGCCCATCTCGATCATGATGGGGATCAGGTTGGCGCAGTAGCTGTCGGAGTGGTGGAAAATGAACTCCACGCCGTGGCTGTGGTAGTAGCCGTAGATCTCCTTGTAGGCATCCAGGAAGAAATCGGCGAAGATCTCGGGACGCAGGAAGGAGTTGCGCTCGCTTCCGAAGTCGTCGTGATGGAAGATGGCGTCGGGATGCAGGCGGGAACAGATGCCCTCGGCCAGCTCCAGCTCCCAGTCGGTGAGATACTTGATCAGGTCGTGCATCTCGTCCGGATACTCCATGTAGTTCATCAGGGCCTCCTCCATGGAGCACAGGTGGTGGCTCTGCTCAAACAGGCCGGGGGCCACGAAGGTCGCCTTGTAGGACTTGGTGCCGTCCACGGCGTCGTACATGCCCTGGGCCACGTTCCACAGCTCCTCGGGGAACTTGAGGCTGGGGGCCTTGACGTAGTCGCGCCAGGACTCGATGTCCTTGACCACGATCTTGTCCGGGGTGTGCACCGGGAACGCGCCGGGCACGTTGGCCGGGAAGGAGTTGGTCACGCCCCAGGCGTTGACCACGTTCATATCGCCCTTCTTCAGAAGCGGCGAGGCCAGCAGGAACGGGTGGAAGAGCAGCGAGATGGCTTCGTACTGGTTGACGACGCGGTCAGGGTTGCCGCCGCGAATGACTTCGCGCATGTTCTCTTTTGCGGTAAGCATGGTTTTCCTCCCTTGTCATTGATCGCAGTGCTTCGGTTTCCACATTATTATGCACGGCCGATTCAATCAGCCCGCGCAAACTTTCCAATAGAATAGTATCATAGCCGCAAAAGCCGTGTCAATTCCTTTCAAACAAATTGTTAATTTTCCACACATTTTATAAATGGGCCATTTTCATTCCTCAAAAATGAGGATATAATGGGGAATGGGGAATGGAGAATGGAGAATTGGGAATTGGGAATTGGGAATTAGGAATTAGGAATGAAGTGCCGGTCCGCGTCCTCCTTGGTTCCCTTCCATAAGAATCGTTGCTGCTGCAATCATTTTAGGATAATTAAAACCGATTGCCGTCCTTCCTTGGCTCCCCTTTCAGGGGAGCTGTCTGGCCGCAGGCCAGACTGAGAGGTCGTTCCCCGCTGACTTCCATTTGACCTGCTAAAAGGAACAGCGCCCAAATAAAACAAATCCCGAAGGGATTTGCACCGCCATTCTCCATTTTCCATTCTCCATTATCAATTTCCCCAAAAAGGAGGCCTTCCCATGGACACAACCGCCATGCTGCACATGCACCCTGATCTGCCCACGCTTGAGGAGGAGCTGACCCGCGCGGGGTTTGCCTGCCGCGCGGTGGGGGCGGGGACGGCGCGGTTTACGGACGCGCGGCGCTACCGGGCGGGGATGGCGGTTTCGGACGACATCCTCTATGTGGTGGAGGCCGGGGATGCCGCGGCCTTTCCGGGCGGATATGCCAGCGCCGGGCCGATGGAGACGGGCAGCGCGGGGCTGGTCTGTCCCGGCGCGGACCCGGCGCGGCTGCTGGACGCGCTGCTGGAGCTGTTCGACCGCTTCCGCGCCCAGGAGCGCCGGCTGGACGAGCTGGTGTTTCAGAACGCCAGCCTGAACGAGCTGTGCGAGGCGGGCGCGGCGCTGCTGGAGAACCCCATCTGCATCCACGACGACTGGTTTGTGATGATCGCCCGCTCGCAGGAGCTGTCCCAGGTGCTGCCCCCGGACTACATCATGTCCTCGTCCCGGGAGTTCATCCCCCGCATCATCATCGACGACTTCAAGAACGACACGGAGTACCTGGAGACCTACGTCCACCGGGAGGCGCAGCTGTGGGAGGGCTCCCCCAACCAGCCCTCCTGCCTGTACATGAACCTGTGGGAGGGGGAGATCTACCGGGGGCGGCTGCTGGTGGTCAAATACCGCCGGGGCTTCCGTCGGGCGGACTACCGCCTCACCGAGGTGCTGACCCAGCGGGCCATGGAGCTGCTGGGCCGCAAGCGCCTGGGCGTGGACCGTCCCCACCGCAGCATGGACGACATCGTCTACGACCTGCTGGAGGGCCGCCCCACCGAGCCCCAGGAGATCGGCCAGCTGACCCGCATGCTGGACTGGCAGCGCAGCGATTCGGTGCTGTGCATCCGCATGCGCCAGCAGCGGCCCGACGACAGCATCCTCATGGCCCACGCCCTGCACTCCGAGCTGTTCCGCGCCTTTCCCGAGGGCTATATCATGTTCAACGACCGGCAGCAGTGCGTGGTGCTGAACCTGCGGAAGGACCCCACCACTCCCGCGCGGCTCAGCCACCGCCTGTCGCCGCTGTGCCGGGACTACTGCCTCTACGCCGGGGTGTCCTCCCCGGTGCGCGCCCTCCGGGACTGGCCCGTGGCGTGGCGGCAGGCGGAGCTGGCCCTGGAGCGCGCCTTCGAGCTGCGCTCCGAGCGCTGGATCGTGCCCTTCTCCGACTGCGCCCTGGACACCCTGCTGGACGGCCTCCCGGCTCCCATGGCGCTCAATCACCTGGTCGCCCCGGAGCTCATCCGCCTCATGGCCCACGACGCCGCCCACGACACCCCCTACTTCGAGACCCTGCGCGCCTACCTCCTCCTCGAGCGCGACATCCCCCGCACCTCCGAACGCCTCATCATCCACCGCACCACCCTCCTCTACCGCCTCAGGAAGATCAACGAGCTGGTGGAGCTCAAACTCAACGACCCCGACAAGCGCCTGTACCTGCTGGTGTCGCTGAAGATTCTGGAGCGGGAGGGGCGAAGGGGGTAGGCGTTTGTTCTATCCATATAAACGCCGAAGGGGCGACGCGGTGGCGTCGCCCCTTCGGCATATCGTGTTTTACCCGAGCCTCCCGCCGAGCTTCTCCGCGTCCCTGCCCACCAGGGAGATGGAATAGGGCGCGGTGAGGGTCTCGCGCATGAGGGCGTTGGTGGTGTCGAAGTCGATCTGGTTGATGCGGTCGATGGTCTCGGTCTCGGTGCGGGTCTGGTTGAGCAGCAGCAGGCGGCGGCCCAGGGACTGCATGCGGGCGGAGGTGGACTCCAGGGCCATGATGAACCCGGCCTTCATCTGCTCCCGGGCCATGTTGAACTCCTCCCGGGTCATGCCGGTCTCGGCCAGGGCGCGGGCCTCGGCCACGATCATGTCGACGACCTCCGTCGCGGACTCGGGGTTGGTGGCGGCGTAGACGGCCAGCACGCCGGTGTCGGTATAGGCGTTGGGATAGCTGTAGACGCTGTAGGCCAGGCCCTTCTCCTCGCGGATCTTCTGGAACAGCCGCGAGGACATGGCCCCGCCGTAGACCGCGTTGAATACGGACAGCTCGTAGACCCGCTCGTCGCCGGTGGGCAGGCCGGGAAAGCCCAGGCTGATGTGGACCTGCTCGATGTCCTTCTCCCGGGTGAGCAGCGTGGGCTTCACGGGATGGGTCACGAAGGGCCGGGTCTCCAGCCCGTCGGGGGACCACTTTCCCAGCAGGGACTCGGCCAGGGCCTTCACGGATTCCCAGTCGTAGTTGCCCGCCAGCGCCAGCACGGCGTTCTGGGGATGGTACATCTTGCCCCAGTAGGTCCGCAGGTCCTCGCTGCGGTAGCTCTGGATGCCCGACTCCACCCCCAGGATGGGCCGGGAAAGGGGCTGGTCGCCGTAGTGGGCCAGCATCAGAAGCTCGAAGGACAAATCCTCGGGGGTGTCCTCGGCCATGTTGATCTCCTCGATCACCACGCCCTTTTCCTTCTCCAGCTCCACGGGATCGAAGGCCGGGGCGGTGGCCAGATCCGCGATTACGTCCATCGCCAGCGGCAGGTGCTCGTCCACCACCTTGGCGTAGAAGCAGGTGCACTCCTTGGCGGTGAAGGCGTTCAGCTGCCCGCCCACGGCATCCATCTCCTCGGCGATCTGTCGCGCCGTGCGCTTCGCGGTGCCCTTGAACACCATGTGCTCCAAAAAGTGGGAAAGCCCCGCCTCCGAGGGCACCTCGTACTGCGAGCCCGCCCCCAGCCACAGGCCCACCGACACCGAGCGGAAGTGGTCGATCCGCTCGCCGATGATGCGCAGGCCGTTGGGGAGGGTGTATTGGTCAAAGGTCATGCTATGCCTCCTGTCGAAATACATTTATTGCGGTTTGTATTTGTCTCCATAGGCAGTCAAAACTTTTCTCAAATCGTAACTATTCAGTCCTGTCTGAAATATGACGGAAACACACCGTAGGGACGCCATTTATGGCGTCCGTTCCCCGCGAAAGGGCAGCCTGCGGACGCTATGAATGGCGTCCCTACGAAGGCATCCTGCATTTTCTTCAGGTGGACTGAATAGTTACCTCAAATCAGCATATAGAGAACACGATTGTCGATCACACTGGTTGACGATGCCCAAAGCGATATAATCCAGCGTTTTTCCCAAGAATACAGATAGCTTGCAGGCGGTATCCAGCGAACACTGCTTTTCGCCACGTTCGATATGACCGATAAAAGATGTCGAGACACCGATTTTTTCAGCAAGCTGTTCCTGGGTAAGCTTAAGGCTTTGTCTCAGCTGTCGTACCCTTACCCCCATTTCAACATAATTCATGAGGTCTTTCATCATAATCGCCTCCACATCGGAATACCGTTAGTTTAATCCCGACAAAGATGAAAGTCAACGGGAATCCGTTAAACTTTCGAGCCTCGAATGGATACCATTTGAAGCATGATATCCCAATGGAGGCATGGACGCTATGACGATATCCGAGGCCGTGGTGAAGCGGCTGTACGAATTGTGCGAGGTGCACGACTTGACGATCAACAAGATCAGCACTATTTCAGGCGTGACACAATCCACCGTCAGCGACATTGTCAATCGACGGACGAAAAGTGCGCGGGTAGATACCATCCAAAAGCTGTGCGACGGTCTTGATATCAGTGTCAGACAGTTTTTTGATAGTCCGCTGTTTGACGACCTTGAGCAGGAAATCCGTTGATCGGCTGACAGAACGCGAAATGGACATACCATCAGTATGCCCATTTCGCTTATTTTTCAGTCGTTATCAGTCGCGACGCCTCGGGGGACGATCTCCGCGGGGACGGTCGCCGCCGCGGCCGCCGCGGTCGCCGTCGCGGCGCGGGGGACGGCGCACGGGCATGGAGTCGTCGTCATAGACGATGTCGTTGCGGACCAGGTTCACGCGGCCCTGGCTGTCGATCTCGCCCACGCGGACCTCCAGCTCGTCGCCGATGTTGACCACGTCCTCCACCTTCTCGACGCGCTTGTTATCCAGCTTGGAGATGTGGATCATGCCGTCCTTGCCGGGGGCGTACTCGACGAACGCGCCGAAGGACATGATGCGCACCACCTTGCCGGTGAACACGTCGCCCACCTGCAGGTCCTTGGCGATGCCCTCGATGATGCGGCGGGCCTTCTTGGCGGCCTCGGCATCCTCGGTGGCGATGAACACGCTGCCGTCGTCCTCGATGTCGATCTTCACGCCGGTGTCCTCGATGATCTTGTTGATGGTCTTGCCGCGGGGGCCGACGACCTCGCCGATCTTCTCGGGGTTGATCATGAAGTGGACGATCTTGGGCGCGTGCTTGGAAAGCTCCTCGCGCGGCGCGGGCAGCACCTCGAGCATCTTGCCCAGGATGTGCATGCGGCCGTCGTAGGCCTGGGCCAGCGCCTGGCGCAGGATGGCCTCGTCGATGCCCTTGATCTTGATGTCCATCTGGATGGCGGTGATGCCCTGGGCGGTGCCGGCCACCTTGAAGTCCATGTCGCCCAGGAAGTCCTCGAGGCCCTGGATGTCGGTCAGCACGGCCACCTTGCCGGTGTTCTCGACGTCCTTGATCAGGCCCATGGCCACGCCGGCCACGGGGCGCTTGATCGGCACGCCCGCGTCCATCAGCGCCAGGGTGGAGCCGCACACGGAGGCCTGGGAGGTGGAGCCGTTGGAGGACATGACCTCGCTGACCAGGCGCAGGCAGTAGGGGAACTCCTCGACGGAGGGGATCATGGGCAGCAGCGCGCGCTCGGCCAGCGCGCCGTGGCCGATCTCGCGGCGTCCCGGGGAGCGGGCGGGCTTGGCTTCGCCGGTGGAATAGCCCGGGAAGTTGTAGTGGTGCATATAGCGCTTGCGGTCCTCGGTGCCGATGCCGTCGATGATCTGTTGCTCGGACATCGGAGCCAGCGTGGCCACGGTCATGACCTGGGTCTGGCCGCGGGTGAACACGGCGGAGCCGTGGGGACGGGGCAGCACGCCGACCTCGCACCAGATGGGGCGGACCTCGGTGAGCTTGCGGCCGTCGGGACGGATGCCCTTGTCGATGATGTGGCGGCGCATGACCTCCTTCTGCACGCCATACAGCGCGTCGGCGACCTCCTGCTCGCGGCCCTCGAACTGCTCCGCGAAGTGCTCGGCCACCTCGGCCTTCACCTGCTCCTCGCGGGCGTTGCGCTCAGAGCGCTCGAAGGTCTCGAACATCCATTCGACCTTGGGCAGGGCGTACTCGCGCACGGCGGCCTTCACGTCCTCGCCGGGCAGCTGCAGCGGGAATTCCTTCTTCTCCTTGCCAATCTCGGCGCGGATGTCGTTGATGAGGGCGACGATCTTCTTGATCTCCTCGTGGGCGAACAGGATGGCGCCCAGCATGACCTCCTCGGAGACCTCCTTCGCGCCGGCCTCGACCATCAGCACGGCCTCGCTGGTGCCGGCCACGGTCAGGTTCAGCAGGCTCTCCTCGCGCTGGGCCACGGTGGGATTGACGATGTATTCGCCGTCCACATAGCCGATGTTCACCGCGCCGATGGGGCCGGCCCACGGGATCTGGCTGACGGACAGGGCCGCGGAGGCGCCAATCATGGCGGGGATGTCGGGGATGTTGTCCTGTTCAACGGACATGACGGTGGCGACGACGGACACGTCGTGGCGCATGCCCTTGGGGAACAGGGGGCGCAGGGGGCGGTCGATCAGGCGGGAGGTCAGTATGGCCTTCTCCGCGGGACGGCCCTCGCGGCGGTTCCAGGAGCCGGGAATGTGGCCCACGGAATACAGCTTCTCTTCAAAGTCCACGGACAGCGGGAAGAAATCGATGCCGGGACGGGGGGTGTCGGCGACGGTGGCGGTGACCAGCACGCAGGTGTCGCCGTAGCGCACAAAGGTCGCGCCGCTGGCCTGCTCGGCATACTTGCCGAACTCAAGGGTGAGCGTCCGCCCGCCCAGCTCCATGGAATAGCTCTTGAACATGGTGTTACCCTCCTTGGGTCTTATCTATGATGATGCTCATTGAATCCGATTGGTATTATGCGGCGGCGCGATGTACAGACGCGCGCCTGCGGGCGATGATCCCCGCATCCTGGCGTCCGCACACCACGCCCGGCAGTCCGGCTTATCGGAATGACTCCATATTCCCATAATCCGAACGACGCCGCCGCTCGGCAAGCCGAAGCGGCGGCGCGAAACAAGACATCGTAAGGAGGGAGGCGTGCCGGGGCACGTTGACCGACGACAACGCCGCAATGGCGGATTCAGACAAGCATAATGTATGAATAATTTCTGCACAGATCCTTACTTGCGCAGGCCCAGCTTGGCGATCAGGGCGCGGTAGGCTTCGATGTCGGTGCTCTTCAGATAGTCCAGCAGACCACGGCGCTGGCCGACCATCAGCAGCAGGCCGCGACGGGAGTGGTGGTCCTTCTTGTGCACCTTCAGGTGCTCGTTCAGGTGGTTGATGCGCGCGGTCAGCAGCGCGATCTGCACCTCGGGGGAGCCGGTGTCGCCTTCGTGGCGGGCATAGGTTTCCATGATTTCCTGCTTGTTGATAACCATTGTGTTTTCCTCCTTCATTCGATGCGCCGGTAAGCCAGGTGAGCCGTCGGAGTCCTCGGCGGACCGGGCAAACGGCCGTGACAATCCTATTTTGCCACAAAAACTATTGTAGCACAGCCCCCTATTTTTGTAAACGGCTTTCTGAAAGTTTAACAGGGCGGGGAGCTCGGAGCGATACCATTCAGCCAATGCGATAAAAAGGGATCTGACGGAGATAATGAGGAATTAGGAATGAGGAATTAGGAATTAATAGCAACTGTCGCGCGTTGTAGGAACGGTCAATGGCCGCCCGCCATATATCGAAACAATACGTACTGCCTGGCGGGCGGCGCATCACCGCACATACGCAGCCAAGCTATTTCAATTCCTAATTCCTCATTCCTAATTCCTAATTCTCCTCTACAAATCCCTATTTGAAGCCTGAATGGTAACCTCGGAGCGATGATCAACGGTTCCTTTGAGATTTATTATAATATACCCGGCCTACGATTCCTCGTTTCCACACTCGTCGTATCGCTCCAGGAAGCTGTGCTCCACGCCGCGGGTCTTGTAGGCGGGGAAGGTGTCGAGGTTGACGGCGTGGATGCTGTTGAATACGCACTTCTCGATGTCGGGGTTGTTCCGGCGAAGGTCGCGGAGCAGGCGCTTGACCTCGAGGCGCTTGGAGGCGTGGATCTCCTGGGCGGCGTGCTCGGTGAATTTGCAGGCGCACTGCAAAAACTCGAGTCCGTTGTAGTTGCGCCAGGCGATGATGTCGTCCTCGTGGACGCAGTAGAGGGGGCGGATCAGCTCCATGCCGGGGAAGTTGGCGCTGTGGAGCTTGGGCATCATGCCCTGGAGCTGGGCCCCGTAGAACATGGCCATGACGGTGGTCTCGATGACGTCGTTGAAGTGGTGCCCCAGGGCGATCTTGTTGCAGCCCAGCGCCCGGGCCTGGTCGTACAGAAAGCCCCGGCGCATGCGGGCGCAAAGGTAGCAGGGATTCTTTTCGGCGCCGTTGGCCACCTGGAACACGTTGCTCTCAAAGATCCTGACGGGGATGCGCAACAGCGCCGCATTTTCTTCGATGCGCCTGCGGTTTTCGGGCATGTAGCCCGGGTCCATCACCAGATACTCGACCTCAAAGGGGATCTCCGTGACGCGCTTGAGCTGCTGCATCAGCTTTGCCAGCAGCATCGAGTCCTTGCCCCCGGAGATGCACACCGCGATCCGGTCCCCCGGCTGGATCAGCTGATATCGCTTTACCGCCGTGACGAAGGGCGTCCAGAGCTCCTTGCGATATTTCTTCTGGATGCTGCGCTCGATCAGCTGGCAGCGGTCCAATGTTCGGGCCATGCGTGTCACCTCATGCTGTCGACCATCCCCACCCGCACCGGGTAGCTGTCGGGAAGCCAGAGGGTCTGGTCGGAAAAGTTGGAGTATTTGCCCATGGCCTGGAGCAGCTTCACGCCGTCCTCCGCCGCCATGACCATCGGGCGGTAGTCGTTCTTCCCCCTGGTGCTGGAGATGCAGACCGGGATGACGTCGATGCCGCCGTCGCTGACCGCGCCCTCGGGGGAGACGATCAGGTTCTGCCGGAACATCAGCGCCCGCTTGTCCGAGGGATTCGCGTTGCCGCCGAAGCAGAAGTTGCCCAGGGAATAGACGATGTACTTGCCCTTGTACAGCTCCACCCCGCCGTAGACGTGGGGATGGGTGCCGATGATCAGGTCCGCCCCGGCGTCGATGACGGCGTGGCCGTAGTTCTTCTGGGCCTTCATGGGCTCGTAGTGCTTCTCCTTGCCCCAGTGCATGTTGACGATCAGCACGTCGCAGTTGGGGCGCTCCGCCTTCACCGCGTCCAGCACCTTGTCCAGCCCGATCTCCCATTGCAGATAGCCCAGCGCCGAGATCCGCACGCCGTTGACGGTGGTGCGGAACACCTTGTCGTAGCCGCAGTACCCGATTCCCGCCGCGTCCAGGATCTGCGCCGTGCGGATCAGGCCCTCGGTGCCGAAGTCCTGGGAGTGGTTGTTGGCCACGTTGCACAGCTCCACCGAGGAGCCGGTCATGATCTGCACGTAGTCCGGGTCGCCCTTGAACACGTAGCTGCCCCTGCGGTCCTGGCCCACGTCCGTCAGCGGGCCCTCCAGGTTGACGACGGTCAGGTCGTCCGACTCGAACAGGCCCCGGACGTTGGAGAAGAAGTAGTCGTAGCCGCAGGCCTGCACCGCCTGCTTGAACTGCATGTAGGTCTTCTGGTGCACGCTGCCGCCCAGGGTGCAGTCTCCCACCGCCGTGATGCGCAGCACCACCGGCGTGGGCGCGGCGGTGGGCTCCGGGGTGGGGGTGGGCGTCGGCGTCGGGACCGGGGTGGGCGTCGGCGTGGGGTCCGGGGTCATGTGGACCAGCGGCGGCGTGGGCGTCGGCTCCGGGATTGCCGTCGCCGCCGCGTCCTCTCCAGGCCCTGACTTCAGCATCAGCGTCAGGCACGCCACCGCCAGCAGCGCTGCCCCGCCCAGCAGCGCGCGCAGGCGCAGCGCATCCCTTCGGTGTTTCTTCTTCGAGGCTTTCGTGGACATCGGGACCTCCGTGGGAGATATTGATGGGTTGGATGGATCGTTTGTTTGCTGGCGTTCAGTTTTGCAGATAAGGGGGATGCAGGGAAGTTGAGAGTAGGAAGTGGAGAGTTAAATGGCGGCACGCCGTTTAACGTTTCGCTCTTTTACAAATCCCAGTCTTAGGCACAACTGAACAGATATATGTATTATAGCATTCCCCGCCCTCGCGGGCTTTAACCCCTCGTTAAACCTGCCGGGAGCACGGCACAAAAAAGGATCACAGCGCGGGGCTTGTGTCCCCGCGCCGTGATCCTTTTATGCAACCTTCCATCAGACCATCCCAAACTCCGCGTACAGATGATCCCGACTCATCGGGTCGGTGGCCGCCTTCTCGATGTCGCTGATGCGCCCCGCGGCCATCAGCTTGTTGATGAGGATGCCGAGCTTGGTTTCGCCCTCTGCGCGGCCCTCTGCACGGCCCTCCTCGCGGCCCTCCTCCTTGAACAGCTCCATGGTCTGGGTCTCGTTGTATTCTGTCAGCAGCATTTTCTTCACCTCCACGCGATTGGCACGCAAATCACCGGAAGCCATGCTCCTTACGCCATCCCAAACTCCGCGTACAGATGATCCCGGCTCATCGGGTCGGTGGCTGCCTTCTCGATGTCGCCGATGCGCCCCGCGGCCATCAGCTTGTTGATGAGGATGCCGAGCTTGGTTTCGCCTTCTGCACGGCCCTCTTCGCCTGGGTCTCGTTGTATTCCGTCAGCAGCATTTTCTTCACCTCCACGCGATTGGCGTCCAGATATCGCTTGATGAGAAAGCTCTCGGGCATGGCGTCCAGGGCGGCGTCGATGGCGGCGGCGGGGTCCGCTTCCCGCTCGTTTCGGCGGATGCGCGCCACCAGCCAGGCGTATTCATCCAGCGGCTTGCAGGAGGCCACGACTCTGGGGCTTCGCCCCGCGTTGATGTTCACCATGCGCACCCGCACGGTGATGTCGGCCTCCGCGCGCTTCTCCTCGGGGAAGGCGTCGGACAGGCGAAGCTCCACCTCGTCGGGCATGTCGGCGGTGCCGTTGTAGAACACCACCAGCTTGGGCACCGGCAGCCGGATCAGCCGCTTGCCGTACTTGTTCTCCCGGCGCAGCATCACCAGCTTTTCGTAGATGTTGCCCGTGTACTGCAACAGCCTGAGAGGCATGTTGGGGTTGTAGATGGTGATGGCCGACGGGTCGGTGTAGCTGGAGCCGTTTACGGCGTTGTAGAGGCTCAGCGTCCAGTCCTTGTGCGCCTCGCTGCCGAAGATGTAGCAGAACAGCCGGTCCTTGTATTCGCGCGCCTCTCCCGCCATGGCCAAATCCCCTCCTCATCCTTATTATAACACAGGCTTTTCGGAACATCAATATTTTTCTGCGCCGCGAAGGGACGCCCCCATGCAAAAAACCGCCGAATCGCTTCGGCGGTATTGAGGTCAGACATGCAGCGAATAGTTGGGCGCTTCCTTGGTGATGTTGATGTCGTGGGGATGGCTCTCGACGAGGCCGGCGGAGGTGATGCGGATGAACTCGCCGCGCTGGCGGAGGGCCTGGATGTTCTCTGTGCCGCAGTAGCCCATGGAGGAGCGGAGGCCGCCGATGAGCTGGAAGACGGTGTCGGCCAGGGGTCCCTTATAGGGCACGCGGCCCTCGACGCCCTCGGGCACCAGCTTCTTCTGGCCCTCCTGGAAGTAGCGGTCCTTGGAGCCCTCGGCCATGGCGGCGAGGGAGCCCATGCCGCGATAGACCTTGTAGGAGCGGCCCTGATAGATCTCGGTGGCGCCGGGGGACTCCTCGGTGCCGGCGAACAGGCTGCCCATCATGACGGCGGTGGCACCGGCGGCGATGGCCTTGGGGATGTCGCCGGAGTACTTGATGCCGCCGTCGGCGATGATGGTCTTGCCGAACTTATCGGCCACCTCGGCGCAGTCCATGATGGCGGTGATCTGGGGTACGCCGATGCCGGCGACCACGCGGGTGGTGCAGATGGAGCCGGGGCCGATGCCGACCTTGACCACGTCCGCGCCGGCCTTGATCAGGTCCTCGGTGGCGGGGCCGGTGGCCACGTTGCCCGCGATGATCTCCAGGTCGGGATAGGTCTCGCGGATCTTCTCCACCATCTTCAGCACGCCCTGGGAGTGGCCGTGGGCGGTGTCCAGGCCGATGACGTCCACATTGGAGGCCACCAGCGCGGCCACGCGCTCCATGGTGTCGGCGGTGACGCCCACCGCCGCGCCGCACAGCAGGCGTCCCCGGGAATCGCGGGCGGAGTTGGGATACTTCTGGCTCTTCTGGATGTCCTTGATGGTGATGAGGCCGCGCAGCACGAAGTTGTCGTCCACGATGGGCAGCTTCTCGATGCGGTGCTTGGCCAGGATGGCCTTGGCCCCCTCCAGATCGGTGCCCACCGGGGCGGTGACCAGGTTCTCGTGGGTCATCACGTTGCGGATGGGCTGGTCGAAGTTGGTCTCAAACCGCAGGTCGCGGTTGGTGAGGATGCCCACCAGCTTGCCGTTCTCGGTGATGGGCACGCCGGAGATGCGGAACTTGGACATCAGCGCCTGTGCGTCGGCGATGGTGTGGTCCGGGGAGAGGAAGAAGGGGTCGATGATGACGCCGTTTTCGGAGCGCTTCACCTTGTCCACCTGGCTCGCCTGCTCCTCGATGGTCATGTTCTTGTGAATGATGCCCAGTCCGCCTTCGCGGGCCATGGCGATGGCCATGTTGTAGTCGGTCACGGTGTCCATCGCCGCGCTGAGCATCGGGATGTTGAGCTTGATCTTCGGGGTCAGCTGCACCGTCAGATCCACCTCGCGGGGCAGCACACAGCTCTTCTGGGGAACCAGCAGAACGTCGTCAAAAGTAAGTCCTTCACGAATGATCGCCATTTCTCCACCCTCCTGCGTATAATTTCTAAAAGTATACCAGCGCAGTAAGAAGGCTGTTAGAGGGGGAGGGTTAAATTTTAGGAGGATGTTCGGAAAGATTTATAAAGGGACGTACAGATGTGAAATCATTTCCATATAAAGCCGGATTCCGTGCAGGCTCAGCCATGCCGCAGGCGCGGCAGGACAAAGAAAAAACCTGAGAACCGAAATTCTCAGGTTTCCCTTGGTCTGGGTGGAGAGATTTGAACTCTCGGCCTCTTGAACCCCATTCAAGCACGCTACCAAACTGCGCTACACCCAGTCATGCGTCTCGGCGGTTCGCCTCGACAACGTAGGTTATTATACGCTCTTCGCGGGGGTTTGTCAAGTGTTTTTTTGCGGTTGTGGGGATTATGGGTGTAAATTTTTAGGACACGGGGTATTGCCACGGCGGCATAAAGATGATATGCTTGTGATATACGGAAGGAGGGCGTCACGTGATAGCGGAGGCATTATTCGACGCGGCGATGGCGTACAAGCGGGAAAAGCTGTGGCGGCGGCTCACGGACCTGGAGCTGTTCGCGGTGCGGCACGCGGACGGGCAGGTGAGCTGCTGCTGCGTGCTGGGCATGGCGGGAGAGGTGACGGCGCTGGCGGTGTACACGGGCCCGGCGGGGTTCGACTCGCTGCGGCAGCTGCTTATGCGTCGGCCCGGCGAGGGCGCGCTGGAGACCTCGGAGCGCATGCACAGCCAGGATTGCGCCATGCTCTTTATGGACAATAAGTCCGAGCTGGCAACGCGGGATCTGGCCGAGGCGGAGGACTATTTCCGGCGGCACGGGCTGCTGCCCCGGGGACCCAAGGCGTATCCCCACTTTGTGCGCTACCGTCCCGGCTACGTGGCCTGGTATCTGGAGGACGCGGAGGATCAGCAGCGGCTGCTGGATGGGCTGAACGCGGCGCTGGAGGTGTCGCGGCGGCTGAAGGCGGCGCGGCTGGCGCCCGGCGCGGCGGGCTTCATCCCGGTGGACATTGAGGGCGGCGTGAGCATCCCGCTGCTGGCCATGGAGGACGGCGGCTGGCGCTGGGAGCGCTGGACGCTGCCGGCGGCAGGCCCGGCGGCGTGGCCCTCCGCGGCGCTGACCGACGAGATGACCCGCGCCCGGCTGCGGCGCAATCGCGGCAAGGGGACCTGGGCGGCCAGGACCCTCCGCCACATCCAGCCCATCTCCGACGAGGGCGACAACCTGCCCTACGACGCCCTGACCCGCCCGCCCTTCTTTCCGATGGCGCTGGCGCTGATGGACGTGGACAACGACCAGGTGCTCACCATCTCCCTGGCCCCGGACCCGGAGGACTGGGCCGACGCGCTGGGCGGGATCTTCCTGGACGTGGCGTCCCGGGCGGGGCTGCCCCGGGCGCTGATGGTGTCCGACGACCGCACCGAGGCGCTGCTCAGGCCCCTGTGCGCCCAGCTGGGTGTGGGTCTGCTGCGGCAGGAGCGCGTGCCGCTGATGGACGAGATGCTCAGCGGCTTCGCCGAGCGCTTCGGCGGCGGGAACGACGACGAGGAAGCGGAAGAGGCGGAGTCCATACTCGATCTGATCCAGGACCCCGAGGCCCTGCGCGCCGCCCCCGACGAGCTCATCGAGCTGCTGCTGGACATGGAAAACGCCGGCGCGCTCCCGAAAGAGCTGGCCCGTTTCGTCCATGCGGAGGCCCGGCGGCGGGGGATGGAGTGAGTTAAGGGAACAGGGAATAGGGAAAAGGGAAAAGGGGAACGGGGGAACGAGGAACCGGGTACGCGGCGCAGGATATCGGAATAGCATGGCCCGGGTACGCGGCAGCCGCTATTCCTGTTCCCTGTTGCCTGCTCCCTGTTCCCTCGTCCTCCTTTTCCCTTTTCCCTTTTGCCTTTTCCCTATATTTCCAATAAAAACACACCCAATTTCAGAAAAAATCTCATCTTGACAAAAATGGCGAGGGATTTTATACTATAAGTGATAAAAGAATTTCGGTTTGGCAAACGTCAGGTTGAATTTTGCGTCCCGCGAGGGCGTGAAAAAATAAGGAGGAACGAACTATGAAGAAAGTGCTTGCCATCGTACTCGTCATGATGATGCTCCTGTCCTGCGCCGCCATGGCGGAGGGGAAGCTGGGCTTCCTGCCCCCGGCCATGACCAGCCCCTTCTATGCCAGCTGCATCGAGGGCGCGACCCCCGTTGCCGAGGCGCTTGGCTATGAATTAGAGGTTCTCGCGCCGCCGTCGGAGGACGACTATGCCACCCAGACCTCCATGATGGAGGACTTCATCACCCAGGGCGTCAAGGGCATCGCGGTCTGCGGCATCAACCTGGACGCGCTGATCCCCGCCATCAAGAAGGCCAATGAGGCCGGCATCCCGGTGGTCATGTTCAACACCATCACCGAGCTCGACGGCGTGGACGTGTACGCCTATTCCGGCTACAACCAGTACAACGGCGGCGCCAAGATCGCCGACTGGGTCAATGAGAAGATGAACGGCGAAGCCGTTGTGGCCATCATCGAGGGCCTGCCCTCCGACTACACCACCCAGCGCATGGGCGGCTTCGTGGACAAGTGCGCGGAAGCCTATCCCGGCATCACCGTCGTGGCCACCCAGCCCGGCGACTGGGTCCGTGAGAAGGGCATGAACGCCGCCATGGATATGATCCAGGCGCATCCCGAGATCAACGTGATCTACGGCCTGTCCGATGAGATGGCGCTGGGCGCTGTGCAGGCCTGCAAGCAGCTCAACCGCGACGACATCATCTGCGTGGGTCTGGACGGCAACCCCAACGCCAAGGAAGCCGTGAAGGCCGGCGAGCTGGACGGCACCCTGGACTGCGGCCCCGTGGCCATCGGCGCCAACGCCATCAAGGCCCTGGCCGACGCCATCGACGGCGTTGCCCGCGATGAGAAGGTCATCGAGGCCGAGACCACCGTCGTGGACTCCACCAACGTGGACCAGTTCCTGTAATCCATCCCAATATCCTTGCGGCGGCGCTGAACGCGCCGCCGCATTTCGGTGAAACACAAATTCGGCTGTAAAAAAAGGAAGCTGTTCATACTGCGATCCTCGGGCGTTTGACCGGAGAAATGGGGAATGGGAAATGGGGAATGGGGAATGAAGGACCAAATCCTTGCGGATTTGTCTGATTGACAAGAGAACGCGGGTTTATACGGGCTGTCCCGTTGAATTAAAGAAATCCGGTAACTGTTCAGTTCTGCTGTGATAAGTGGAGATTGTCCGAGGCAACGGGGAACGACCTCTCAGTCAGTCAGCCTTGGCTCCCCTTCCAGGGGAGCTGTCAGCCGTTAGGCTGACTGAGAGGTCGTCCCCCGCAGCCTGCCAAGTCTCTGTTTGTCACAGGACTGAACAGTTACGAAATCCGAAGGATTTCCACATCCATTCCCCATTCCCAATTTCCCATTCCCAATTGACAAAATCCGTATCGTGCCCGAACAGCTTCAATCAAAGAAACACGACAAGGGGGTGAACCCGTGGCAGAATTTCTCGAGATGCGGGGGATCGTGAAGCGGTTCCCGGGCGTGCTGGCGCTGGACCACGTGAACCTGTCGGTGCGCAAGGGCGAGGTCCACGCGCTGCTGGGCGAGAACGGCGCGGGCAAATCGACGCTGATGAAGATCCTCTCCGGCGCTTACACCATGGACGAGGGCGAGATCCTGTTTGACGGGAAAAAGGTGGAGATCCACTCCGCCCAGGACGCCCAGGCGCTGAACATCTCCACCATCTATCAGGAGCTGAACCTGACCGAACAGCTGACGGTGGCGGAGAACATCTTCATGGGGCGTCAGCTGATGAAGAACCGCTTCCAGGTGGACTGGAAGCGGATGTACGACGAGGCCCAGCGGCTGCTGGACGAGCTGGGGGTGGACGTGAACGCCCACCAGCTGGTGCGGGATCTGGGCGTGGCCCACAAGCAGATGGTGGAGGTGGCCAAGGCGCTGTCCATCAACTCGAAGGTGCTGATCCTGGACGAGCCCACCGCGCCGCTGACCAACCGCGAGATCGACGTGCTGTTCAACACCATCCGCATGCTCAAGGCGCGCGGGGTCTCGATGATCTACATCTCCCACCGTCTGGAGGAGGTCATGGAGATCTGCGACCGGGCCACCATCATGCGCGACGGCCAGTTCGTCACCGCCATGAACGTGGCCGACACCAACCTGGACGAAATCATCCGCTACATGGTGGGCCGCGAGCTGAAGGAGAAGTTCCCGAAGATCCATCTGGAGCCGGGGAAGGAGCGCCTGCGGGTGGAGAACATCCACGCAGGCAAGCAGGTCAACGGCGTGTCGCTGTCCGCCCGGGGCGGCGAGATACTGGGCATCGCGGGCCTGGTGGGCGCGGGGCGCACGGAGACGGCGCGGGCCATCTTCGGCATGGACCCCAAGGATTCCGGCGACATCTACATCGACGGCCAGAAGGTGGAGATCCGCCAGCCCCTGGACGCCATCAAGGCCGGCATCGGCTTCGTCACCGAGGACCGCAAGGGCGAGGGCCTGGTGCTGCCGCTGCCCATCAGCCAGAACATGACCCTGGCCACGCTGGACAAGCTGGGCTCAGCCGTCCACATGAACCTGGGACAGGAGAAGTCCATCGTCAACGAGTACATCGGCAAGCTGAACATCAAGACGCCCTCCATGCTCCAGCTGGCGCGCAACCTCTCCGGCGGCAACCAGCAGAAGGTGGTGCTGGCCAAGTGGCTGCTGTCGGACTCCAAGGTCATCATATTCGACGAGCCCACCCGCGGCATCGACGTCGGCGCGAAGATCGAGGTCTACAACATCATCAACGACCTGATCCGCCAGGGCGTGGCCGTCATCATGATCTCCTCGGAGCTGCCCGAGGTGCTGGGCATGTCCGACCGGGTGGCCGTCATGCATCAGGGCGAAATCACCGGCGTGTTCGACAACGACGGCACCCTCACCCAGGAAAAGATACTCTACTACGCCACCGGCGGCGACAAACATACGGCGTGAGCCCATGAAAAGAAGGTATATGATATGAAAAAGAACATCAAGCTCATATTCATCCTGTGCCTGGTGGTGGGCATCGCGCTGGGAGCGGTGAACCTGTTTGCCGGGTCCCGGCGCGGCCACGTGGCGGAGGTGGAGGCCCAGCAGGCGGCCCGCAAGAAGGCGCTGGCCCAGATCCAGGCGGCGGACGTGCTGGGCATCAACCCGGACGAGGTGGAGGTCCCCGACGAGGTGGAGCTCACCGCCATGGACAACTTCGTCATCGGCGTCAACGGCGTCTCCCGCATGCTGTGGGTGGGCGCTATCGACCTGATCATCATCGGCGCGGGCGGGCTGCTCTACGGCATGCGCAAGGGCAGGAAAAAGACCGGCGGCGAGAAGAAGCTCAGCTCCTCCAACAACGTGCTGGGCATCGTCATCGCGCTGGTGGCGCTGTGCCTGGATCTGGCCATCGCGTCCCCGGTGTTCCTGACCTCCTCCAACTTCCTCAACGTGTTCCAGCAGATCTCCATCAACTTCGTGGTGGCCGTGGGCATGACCTTCGTCATCATCTCCGGCGGCATCGACCTGTCCGTCGGCTCCAACATCGCCCTGTCCGGCCTGCTGATGGGCATACTGATGAAGAACTACCACGTGCCGGTGTTCGTGACCATCGTGGTGTGCATCGCCTTCTCGGGCATCGTGGGCCTGGTCAACGGCATGCTGATCTCCTTCCTGGACCTGCCGCCCTTCATCGCCACCCTGGGCACCATGTCCATCGTGCGCGGCGCGGCCTACACCGTCACCGCCGGTCAGCCCATCTACACCTTCCCGAAGGGCTTCACCGCGGTGTCCGGGCGCGTGGCGGGCATCCCGCTGTGGTCCACGCTGATCATGCTTGCGGTCATCCTGCTGGGCTGGTACATCCTGAAGTACACCCGCGTGGGCCGCTTCACCTATGCCGTGGGCGGCAATGAGAGCTGCGCGAGGCTGTCGGGCATCAACCTGAAGAAGGTCAAGTGCTTCGTCTACGTGGTCAGCGGCCTGTGCTGCGGCGTGGCGGCGCTGCTGCTGTCCTCCCGCCTCGACTCCGCTGTGCCCACCAACGCCGACGGCCAGGAGATGGACGCCATCGCCGCCGTCGTCATCGGCGGTACCTCCATGTCCGGCGGCGAGGGCTCCATGATCGGCACCCTCATCGGCATCCTCATCATCGGCATCATCGCCAACGGCCTCAACCTGCTGGGCGTCGCCCAGGGCCCCCAGAAGATGGTCAAGGGCCTCATCATCGTCGTGGCCGTCATCATCGACGTGATCCGCAGAAAGGCCTCCCAGTCCAGCAAGTGATTTGCAGGACAGACAAGCCCCGCCGCGCTGTGCAGCGCAGCGGGGCTTTATGCGCACCATCACCCGATGGCATTGCGCGTCGCCTCTATCGTCTCCCGCACCCTTCCCGGCGCGGGGCCGCCGGGGATGTCGCGGAGCGAGACGCAGGCGAGGAGGTCGATGGCGGGGTAGACGTCCGCGTCGAAGACGGGGGAGAACTCCCGGTACTCCTCGAGGGTGAGGTTCTCCAGGGTTCTGCCGTTTTCGATGCAGTGGCGCACCAGCCGCCCGACGATGCCGTAGGCGTCGCGGAAGGGGACGCCCTTGCGGACCATATAGTCGGCGCAGTCGGTGGCGTTGATGAAGCCCGCGGCGGCGGCCTTGCGCATGTTGTCGGGGTGGAAGGTGGCGGTGCGCAGCATGGGCTCCAGCACCGACAGGCTCAGATCGGCGGTGTCGATGGCGTCGAACAGGGCTTCCTTGTCCTCCTGCATGTCCTTGTTGTAGGCCAGGGGCAGGGCCTTCATGGCGGTGAGCAGGGTCATAAGGTCGCCGTAGACGCGCCCGGTCTTGCCCCGCACCAGCTCGGTGATGTCGGGGTTCTTCTTCTGGGGCATGATGCTGGAGCCGGTGGAGAAGTTGTCCGCCAGCGTCACGAACTTGAATTCCCAGCTGCACCACAGGCAGATCTCCTCGCTGAAGCGGGAGAGGTGGGTCATCAGTATGGACAGGTCCGAAAGCAGCTCCAGGGCGAAGTCCCGGTCAGACACGCCGTCCAGGCTGTTCATGGAGATGCCGTTGAAGCCCAGCTGCTCGGCCACATAGCCGCGGTCGAGCGGGTAGGTGGTGCCCGCCAGCGCGCCGCTGCCCAGGGGCAGCACCAGCGTGCGGCGCTTGCAGTCCGTCAGGCGGTCGATGTCCCGAAGCAGCATCTGGGCGTAGGCCATCAGGTAGTGGCCCAGCGTCACCGGCTGCGCCCGCTGGAGGTGGGTGTAGCCCGGCATCACCGTCTCGGTGTGGGCCTCCGCCACGTCGCACAGCGCGCGCACCAGCGCCTTGGCCAGCCCGATCAGCCGGTCGATCTGCGCCGACAGGTACATGCGAATGTCCAGCGCCACCTGGTCGTTGCGGCTGCGGGCGGTGTGGAGCTTCTTGCCCGCCGTGCCGATGCGCTGGGTCAGCGTGGCCTCCACGAAGGTGTGGATGTCCTCGCAGGTCATGTCGATGTCCAGCGTCCCGGCGTCGATGTCGTCCAGGATGCCCTTCAGGCCGTCCACGATCTGCGCCGCCTCCGCCTCGGTGATCACGCCCACCCGGCCCAGCATCCGCGCGTGGGCCATGGAGCCGGTGATGTCCTCCCGGTACATCCGGCTGTCAAACCCGATGGAATTGTTGATGGCGCTCAAGCGCTCGTCCACGTCGCCGCCCGTGCGGCCCGCCCATAGCTTCATGGTATAGTCTCCTTCTCTTCAGCAGACGGGAAGAGAATTGAAAATGGAGAATGGAGAATGGAAAATGTCTGTGGAAATCCTTGCGGATTTCTTTGATGAATATCGCGTGAGTCAGCGCAACAACGCTTCTTATCGCGTTTAATCAGACAAATCCGGTACCTATTCAGTCACCCAGGGACGACTCCCTCAGTCAGCCTGCGGCTGACAGCTCCCTCGGAGAGGGAGCCTGCACAGGAGCCCAAAAGCCTCCCTCTTTGAGGGAGGTGGCCCGCGAAGCGGGTCGGAAGGAGTCCGCGACTGAACAGTTATCAAATCCGAAGGATTTGCACCATCATTTTCCATTCTCCATTATCCATTCTCCATTTCAAATCCCTCCGCCGTCTTTGTGTAGGTCAGTTCGCGCCGCAGCTCGTCGCTGCCGCGGTTCTTTCGGGTGCCGGTGTCGTCCGCGAGGGTCATGCCCAGCTTGCGCATGACGGCCTGGCTGGCGGCGTTTTCGGCGTCGCAATGGGCGACGAATTGGGTCGCGCCCAGGCGTTGGACGGCGAATTCCATCACCGCCCGGGCGGCCTCGGTGACGTAGCCCCGGCCCTGATGGGCGGGATGGATCACCCAGCCCAGCTCGGCCAGATCGGGGTCGCCGTAGTAGTCCACGCCCACCTCGCCGATGTGCTGTCCATCCAGCAGTATGGCGAATTCGCAGGCGTCGGGGCGGGGTTTGGCCCACTCCTTTTGGAAGTTCTCCAGGTATTGGAGCACCTCCTCCCGGCTCATCAGCGGCATGAACATCATCAGCCGCGTGTTGACCGGGTCCCCGGCGTAGGCCAGCGTCGTCTCCAGGTATTCCGGCCCGATGGGCCTGAGGACCAGCCGCGCGGTCCTGATCGCATTGATTTCCATGGCATCATTATACACAAACATCGGCCCGTCCGCAAGGGGCGGGCCGATGTTTTCCACGGCTCACGCATGAATGCGTGAGCCTGTCGCGCAAAATCTGCGGAGGCTGGTACCGATTCCCAGTCGAAATCGCAAGCGATTTCTTTGTGGGAATCCACATGCACCGGCACAGCCGGTACATGTGATTGAAACAGGTACGATTCCATTCCGTCTTGTCATTCATGCGTAGGCCGTGCGATGTTCTCGCTGGCACAGGGATTATTCCAGCCCCGCCTTGGCCTTCATCTTGGCGTACACCTGGGTGGGCAGGCCGTAGAGGGTGATGAAGCCGTCGGCCCAGGTCTGGTCGTAGACCTCGTCCTCGTCGAAGGTGACGATCTCGGGATCGTAGAGGGAGTAGGGGGAGGTCATGCCCGCGCCGATGATGTTGCCCTTGTAGAGCTTGAGCTTCACGGTGCCGGTGACGGTCTTCTGGGTCTCGGTGACGAAGGCGCTCATGGCCTGCCGCAGGGGGCTGAACCACTGGCCGTTGTACACCAGGTCCGCGAACTCCAGGCCCAGCTTCTGCTTGTAGTGCTGGGTGGCCTTGTCCAGGGTGATCTGCTCCAGCTTCTCATGGGCGGCGTAGAGGATGGTCCCGCCGGGGGTCTCGTAGACGCCGCGGCACTTCATGCCCACCAGCCGGTTCTCCACGATGTCGATGATGCCGATGCCGTGCTTGCCGCCCAGCTCGTTGAGCTTCCACACCAGGTCGACGCTGTTCATCTTCTGGCCGTTCAGCGCCACGGGCACGCCCTTTTCAAAGTCGATGGAGATGTACTCGCCCTCCTCGGGGGCCTCCTCGGGGGTGACGCCCATTTCCATGTTGCCGGCGTACTTGGGCTCCTGGGCGGGGTCCTCCAGCTCCAGGCCCTCGTGGGACAGGTGCCACATGTTCTTGTCCTTGGAGTAGTTGGTCTCCCGGCTGATCTTCAGCGGCACATTGTGCGCCTCGGCGTAGTCGATCTCCTCGTCGCGGCCCTTGATGTCCCAGATGCGCCAGGGGGCGATGACGGGCATGTCGGGGGCGAAGGCCTTGATGGCCAGCTCGAAGCGCACCTGGTCGTTGCCCTTGCCGGTGCAGCCGTGGCAAATGGCGTCCGCGCCCTCCTGTTTGGCGATCTCCACCAGCCGCTTGGCGATGATGGGCCGCGCGAAGGCGGTGCCCAGCAGGTACACGTTTTCATACTTCGCGCCCGCCTGCATGGAGGGGATGACCACCTCGTCGATGAACTCCTGGCTCAGGTCCTCCACGTACAGCTTGCTCGCGCCGGTCTTGAGGGCCTTTTCCTCCAGACCGTCCAGCTCGCCCGCCTGGCCCACGTTGCCCGACACCGCGATGACCTCGCAGCCCGGATAGTTCTCCTTCAGCCACGGGATGATGATGGAGGTGTCCAGCCCGCCGGAATAGGCGAGCACGATCTTCTTGAAGGTTTTGTTGGTCTTTTTCTTCATTTGGAATCGCTCCTTGATTACGTTTGATGTGTCCATTATAATCCAAAAATATACAATGTCAAGCTGAAATATACGTTAATAGCGTTAATTTTCGCCAAAAATATGCACCAATATTGTATATTGATGCATATTCCGGATTTTATTCATCCGGCGTGTATTTCAGGATGTCCCCCGGCGCGCAGTTCAGCGCCTCGCAGATGCCCGCCAGGGTGGAGAAGCGCACGGCGGTGACCTTGTTGTTCTTGATCTTGGAGAGGTTGACGTTGGAGATGCCGATGCGCTCCGCCAGCTCGTTCAAGGACATGTGGCGGTCGGCCATGACCACGTCCAGCTTCAATATGATCTTGCCCATGCGCTCACCTCACAGAAGGCCGTCCACGTCGTTTTGCAGCTGCATGCCGTAGGCGAAGTACTGGCTCAGCGCCAGGACCACCAGGCCTGTGAATATCTTCTCCATGCCGATGCCGGATTCCACCATGTCGGGTCCCAGCGCGACGCGGGCCACGACGGACATGATGAACTGCACCGCCGGGATGGCGATCATGAAGATGCCGATCTCCCGCACCATGCGGACGTTGTCGGGCTGGAAGGGGGTCTCGCCCCTGGAGAACCAGGTCTTGCCCGCGCTGGTCTTGAAGATCAGGTGGATGTTCCGGGCGCACATGGCCATCAGGGCCAGGGTGAGGGCCATCATGATAAAGAAGATCACGAAGGCGGCCATGACGGGCTGGCCCTCCGCGGACAGCGCCCGCAGGACGAAGTCCCCGGAGATGAGCAGCTCCGTGCCGGGAACGGCGTCGGTGAAGAAGCGGATCAGGTCGGACTTGCCGATGGCGGCCAGGATGGTGATGACGACGGACAGGCCGCAGCCCACCCACATGAACACCTCGACGATTTTGGCAATGATGATGACGGCGCGATTGAGCTTTTTCATGGTGATGCTCTCCTTCAAAATGATGTTGGATCAGCTGATGGAGCCATCATACCACGCATATTAATGTTTGTCAAGTATTTTTTAATGTTAAACATTAATCTTTTTGCGTCTGCCGTCAAAGAACCCGTCCAACAGCGCCCGGCATTCCTCCGCCAGCACGCCGCCGTCGCAGGGGCAGAAGTGGGGGAAAGCCGGGTCCTCGGGGATGCGGTAGAGGCTCCCGGCGCAACCCTGCTCCGGGTTGTCCGCGCCGTACACCACCCGCCCCACCCGAGCCTGCACGATGGCCCCGGCGCACATGGGGCAGGGCTCCAGCGTGACGCAGAGGGTACAGCGGTTCAGCCGCCAGTCGCCCGCGGCCTTCGACGCTCGCCGGATGGCCAGCAGCTCCGCGTGGGCCGTGGCGTCCCCCTGCCCCTCGCATTCATTGTGGGCGCGGGCCACGATCTCCCCGTCCCGGGCGATCACGCAGCCCACCGGCAGCTCGCCCGCCGCCAGCGCCAGCGCCGCCTCCTTCAAAGCCTCGCGCATGAGTTCCTCGTTCGTCATGATTGCCTCCCCGGGGTCGGTCGGTGTCGGAATGTATACGTTTAAAGTCGTCACCACTTGTTGATCAGAACGTGCAGCGTCGCGGTCTGGGCGTCGTAGAACCAGAGCCGGTAGCATTCGACGGGATGGGCGGGGTCCAGGCGCTCATCCACGAGGAAATACCTGTCCTCCGCGTCGATGCAGGCGGTGTCGAAGCTGTAGATGCCGTGCAGGTGGCAGTGGGTATCGTCCACCCAGCGGGCGTAGTCGTCGAAGTATGCCTTCAGCTTCGGCAAATCCCCGGTCGTCACAGGCGCGTACCCCTGCCGCAGGAACAGCGGGCCGCTGCCGTCGGGATAGTAATATTTGCGGTAGTCGATGAAATCCATCCAGGGGGAGGGATCGTCCCAGTATTCCGCAAAGTCATATCCCTCCGGGACGTGCGCGTCAGGGGACGGGGAGCCGCCGAAGACGGCGAGGCTCAGGACGCCCAGCAGGAGGTAAAACAGTCCTTTCATGTAAAACGATCTCCTTTTATCGAACTTCGATATAATCATAGCACGATAGAGGAGAAATGTCAATATAAAATTATTGAATTACGATAAATCTACCGCGGCGTAGAACCGTCGCCCGTCCGCGGCGCGCAGGAGGGTGCGGGTCATGTCCGGGTCGGTGAGGACGACGTGGCCGGGCAGCTCGAGGGCGCCGGGGACGCGGTAGAGCAGGCCCTCGTCGGGGAGGAAGAGCAGGGCCTCCTCCGGCGGCTGGGCGCGCCACGCGGCCTCGGCTTTGTCGCCGGTCAGGCCGTCGATGAGGCCCAGGGTGAACGCCTGCCAGAGGAAGCCGACGTGCCGCCGCCCGGAGATACACTGCTTCCGCGCGGCCTTGCGGCCTGCCTCGGGCACAAAGGCGTTGATCCACTGGCGGGGAAACTGGTCGGCCAGCCGCAGCTCCAGCCGCTCGCCGGGGATGTCCAGAGCCTCGGCCCGCCGGAGCCGCTTCAGCATGGCCCGGTCCGCGTCGGTGAGGGGGGCCGTCTCCAATAGCTCCGGGCGGCGCTCCAGCGTCAGCCGCAGGGACTGCTCCCGCCGCCAGGCGGTGATGTGGTCGTGGTTGCCGTTCAACAGCACCTCCGGCACGGCCCGCCCGCGGAACTCGGCGGGGCGGGTGTACTGGGGGTATTCCAGCAGCCCGGTGGTGAAGCTCTCGTCCTCGGGGGACTCGTCCGAGCCCAGCACCCCCGGCACCAGCCGCGCCACCGCGTCGATCACCACCAGAGCGCCCAGCTCGCCGCCGGTGAGCACGTAGTCGCCGATGGACAGCTCCTCGTCGATGACGGCGTCCAGCGCCCGCTGATCCACGCCCTCGTAGTGGCCGCAGAGCAGCACCAGTCCGTCCTCTCGCGCCAGCTCCTCCACGATCCGCTGATCCAGCCGCCGCCCCCGGGGGGACAGGTACACCCGTCGGCCCGAAAAGCCCGCAGTATTGGCCTCGATGGCGTCCACGATGGGCTGGGCCGACATCACCATGCCCGCCCCGCCGCCGAAGGGGTAGTCGTCCGTGCGGCGGTGCTTATCCAGCGTGTATGCGCGGATGTCGTAGAGCTCCACCTCTAAAAGCCCGTTTTTGATGGCCCGGCCCAGGATCGACTGGGACAGCATCGGGCGCAGCATCTCGGGGAAGAGGGTAAAAACCTTGATCTTCATGGGCGTCAATCCTCGAACACGGCGACCTCATCCAGCCGCCTGCCGTCCAGCCGCATCTCGCCCCTCTGAAGGTCCACGGCCTGCACCACGCTCTTCAGGGCGGGCACCAGCACCTCTCCCAGGGGTCCCTTGAACACGTACACGTCGTTGCCGCCGGGCTGCATCACGTCGGTCAGCTCGCCCAGGTCCCGCCCGTCGTCGGTCAGCCCCCGCAGGCCGTACAGGTCGGCCAGAAAGGTGGTGTCGTCGTCCAGCGCCACGGCGTGGGCCCGGTCGATGTAGATGAGCGTGCCCCGCAGCTTCTCCGCCTGGTCCCGGTCCGTCACGCCCTCGACGCTGGCGAACACCGCGTCGCCGGACAGCCGGTTCACGTGGATGTTCATGGGCGCGAAGCCCTCGCCCCGCTTCACATACACCGTCTCCAGCCCGTCGAAGCGGTCCGGGTCGCAGGTGCAGGGCCGGATCTTGACCTCCCCCCGCACCCCCTGCGGCTTCGTGATCTCCCCGATCATCAGATATTCAGAAAGCATGCGCCAATTCCCCCAAATCTGTTTTATGGCTTCTATTATAATGGTTCAGGGTTAAGAAAGCAAATATGAAACATGCCCGCCGTTGACAGGGGGCGGGGATTCTGCTATCATCATGTTATTGGGCAAGCCAAGCAACGCATAAATATGGCTTGAAATGATGATAACGCACAGTCAGGACTTTGAAAACAGCATTCGGAGGTACACCCCATGAACGAAAACAAAAAAGCGGTCATCAGCGTGCTGGGCACGGACAAGAAGGGCATCATCGCGCAGGTGAGCCGCATCCTGTATGAGAACGACGCCAACATCCTGGACATCTCCCAGACCATCGTGTCGGGGCTGTTTTCGATGATCCTGATCGCGGACATCTCCTCGGAGGCGTGCTCGTTCGACACGCTCAAGACGGAGCTGGACGCGCTGGGGGAGCGCATCGGCGTGCAGATCCGCATGCAGCGCAGCGAAATCTTTGAAGCGATGCACCAGATTTAAGGGGGTGAGTCCATGCACATGATCAACACCTCCGAGATTCTGGAGACCCTCCAGATGATCGACCATCAGAAGCTGGACGTGCGCACCATCACCATGGGGATCTCGCTGTTCTCCTGCGTGACGGACGACGAAAGGAAGCTCTGCGACAACATCTACGACCTCATCACCCGCCGCGCGGAGCGCCTGGTGCAGGTGGGGCGGGACATCGAGCGGGAGATCGGCGTGCCCATCGTGAACAAGCGCATCTCCGTGACCCCGGCGGCGCTGGTGACGGGCGCGATCCACGATCCTGTCAAGGTGGCGCGGGCGATGGACCGGGCGGCGAAGGCCACGGGGGTGGACTTCATCGGCGGCTATTCGGCGCTGGTTCAGAAGGCCATGACCGAGGCGGACCGGCGGCTCATCGAGTCCATCCCCGAGGCGCTGGCGACCACGGATCTGGTGTGCTCCTCGGTGAACGTGGGCTCCACCCGGGCGGGCATCAACATGGACGCCGTTCGGCTGATGGGCGACGTGGTGAAGCGCACCGCCGAGGCCACCGCCGACAACGGCGGGCTGGGCTGCGCCAAGCTGGTGGTGTTCTGCAACGCCGTGGAGGACAACCCCTTCATGGCGGGCGCGTTCCACGGCCCCGGCGAGGGCGACTGCGCGGTGAGCGTGGGCGTCTCCGGCCCCGGCGTGGTGAAGGTGGCGCTGGAGGGCGTGAAGGACGCGCCCTTCGACGAGGTGGCCGAGACCATCAAGCGCACCGCCTTCCACATCACCCGCGTGGGCCAGCTGGTGGCCCGGGAGGCCAGCCGCCGCCTGGAGGTGCCCTTCGGCATCGTGGACCTGTCCCTGGCCCCCACCCCCGCGGTGGGCGACTCCGTGGCCGCCATCCTGGAGGAGATGGGCCTGGAGATCTGCGGCGCCCACGGCACCACCGCCGCGCTGGCGCTGCTGAACGACGCGGTGAAGAAGGGCGGCGTCATGGCGTCTTCCCACGTGGGCGGGCTGTCAGGCGCGTTCATCCCCGTCTCCGAGGACATCGGCATGATCCAGGCCGCCCAGAAGGGCGCGCTGTCGCTGGAGAAGCTGGAGGCCATGACCTGCGTCTGCTCCGTGGGGCTGGACATGATCGCCGTGCCGGGCGACACCCCCGCCGAGACCGTGGCGGCCATCATCGCCGACGAGGCCGCCATCGGCATGGTCAACAACAAGACCACCGCCGTGCGCCTCATCCCCGCCCCCGGCAAAAAGGTGGGGGACAACGTGGAGTTCGGCGGCCTCCTGGGCCACGCCCCCGTCATCCCCGTGCGCGAATACTCCGCCGCAGCCTTCATCCATCGCGGCGGACGCATCCCCGCGCCGCTGCATAGCCTGCGGAACTGACGGACATCAAAACACCGGCGCGGACGCTGTGTCCGTGCCGGTGTTTGTGTGTTACGGGTTCTCTGCCGCCGCTTCCTCCGCGACTGTCTCCGGAGCCGTCTCCGCGGTCTCGGGGGTCTCCGCGCTGACCCCGGTGGTCACCGCGGTGGAGCCGAGGGGCTGGGCGGTGATGGGGTCGGTCTGGCCGGGGACGTAGACGGGGGGATTGCAGCGCCCGCAGGGGCGGAAGCCCAGGTGATAGGCCTCGTAGACCGTCAGCCGCTGGGAGCTGGCGAAGGCGAACTTGCACTCGTATTCATGGTAGCACTCCGCGCCGTCGGCGGCGTAGACGTAGTGCACGTCGCTGGCCACCTCGTCCACGATGATGGAGCCGGTGCTGTCCTTGGTGTAGCCGGGGACGATCAGCGCCGGGAGAGCGGGGCCGTAGACCTCCACTTCGGGCTTGCCCGCCACCATCTGCACGCCGGTCTCGTATTTCGCGGTGTCCGGGGTGGGGATGACGAATATGGCCACCAGGATCGCCGCCATGGCCGCGGTGATGCCGATCTTCACCCCGCGCCGCCACGTGCACCCGGACCGCCACATCTTCAAAAGTCCCACCGGCGGGAACCACAGCCACAGCGCCGCCTTGAGGTTTTCCGAGCGGATGGTCAGGGGCTTGCGGGCCTTCTTCGGGGCCTGCCGCCTCACGGCCTGGCCGCTGTAGCCCGTCCTGCCGCCGCGCCCGGACTGCGCGCTCGCCGCCGCGCGCCGCGCCGCCGACTGCCGGTTCTCGCCCGGATTTTCCGTATATTCACGCATTCTCATGGTATCACTTCCCGTATATTCTCCCATGCGTATCTCGCAATCACAGCCCTATTATACCGCATATCGGTCTAAATGTAAACAGGAAAAAGGCAAAAATTTCAAAAATATGACAAATATTTTTGAAATATGACAGAATGTAGGGAGTAGGGAGTAGGCAGTAGGGAGTAGGCAGTAGGGAGTAGGGGAGGACGGCAGAGGACAATACTATATTGTAATGAAGAGCGTCAAGCATCCTTTTCTCCGGAACACGGTAAACGCACGAACAATATATATCGAAGCGGGAACAAATGCCCCTGCGGACCCGCAGGTTTCCCCATACAACCTTACTTCTTGCGTCAGCCCCGACCCCCGTAGAACGCGCCGTTTCCTATAGAAATCAGCAGTTTTGCCGTAACTCCCCCTACTCCCTACTCCCTACTCCCTACCCCCTACTCCCTATTTACCGCATATTAATCCGGGCAATCTTGACATAATTTCTATAGTTCTGCTATAATGCGCATATTCCAAGGGATATTTACGTAAGATCGAGCGGGGTGAATACCTTGAACGCCTATGAGATATTGAGTATTTCCCGGACGGCCACGCGAGAGGAGATTCGCGCGGCATACCGCGTGCTGGCGCGGCGCTGGCATCCGGACCGCTTCATGGCGGGCCCGGAGCGGGACTGGGCCAATGAAAAGATGGCGGACATCAACGCGGCCTACCGCCAGTGTCTGGACGGCCTGACGGACGCCCGGCAGGGCGTGGAGGGGGACGCCGAGGGGCTTCAGCAGGTGCAGCAGCTGGTGGACGAGGGCCGCTACAGCGTGGCCCGCAAGAAGCTGATGGGCCTCAACACCCGCTGTGCCGAGTGGAACTACCTGTTCGGCTGGGTGCTGATGCGGCAGAGCGACCTGGACAAGGCCCTGATCTACCTGTCCGTGGCCGCCCACCAGAACCCCAAATCCGTAAAATACGCCCAGGCCCTCAGCGAGGCCCAGGCGATGGCCGCCTCGCCGGGAAGGCTGGCGAGACTGCTGATGAGAAAGCGTGCGCATTACTGAGCGCGCGCTTTTTATGAATGGTAACTGTTCAGTCGGGGACTCCTTCCGACCCGCTTCGCGGGCCACCTCCCTCAAAGAGGGAGGCTTTTTTGTACGGATAGAGATGCTATTGGCTCCAAAAGGCTCTCGTCCAGGCTCCCGTCCAGGCTCCCGTCCAGGCTCCCTCTCCGAGGGAGCTGTCAGCCGCAGGCTGACTGAGGGAGTAGAGGGAGCTGTCAGCCGCAGGCTGACTGAGGGAGTAGAGGGAGCTGTCAGCCGCAGGCTGACTGAGGGAGTCATCCCTGGGCGACTGAACAGTTACTGTGAATAATACTAAGCGTCCTCTACAGACAGCCAATCCTTCGATGCCTTTCCCGCCATGACTGCGGTGCCGGCCCAGATCTGTCGCCTCACCGCGCCATGACCCTGACCTCGCGGCCCACGGCGATGTTGTCCTTCTTGCGGTCCCGGAGGCCCTTGACGGGATTCTCGGCGGTCTCGAAGCGGTAGTCGCGGCCCTCGCGCTCGATGAGGCGCTCGATGATGTCGTGGCTCTCCACGGTCTCGGGGTTTGAGTTGATCTGGGCCTGATAGCGGAAGAAATCGTGGTTTTCGGGCAGGGTCTCCACGGGGGCCCAGCTCTCCCGGTCGGCGGTGAGGGTGACGGTGTTCTTGAGCACGTCCCGCACGTATTCCACATTGCCGGTCAGCTTCAGCGGCGCGGGGAACTCGGGGTCGGGCATGACCTGCTGCCAGGCGCGGCCCTCGTAGGCCAGCAGCAGCTCGGCGGCGGCGTGGAGATGGGCGATCTCCATGTCGAACATGCGGGACCAGATCTCGCGGATGCGGGGGTCGGTCTCGGTCTCCATGGCGGACCAGTACAGGTAGGCCTCGGTATACTGGTGGTTCAGGCAGCACTCCAGCCAGGTGGGATTGGGGTCGATGAGGCTGCCGTAGTGGGTGACGTGCTGCTCCTCCACCATGCCGATCTCCCGGTACAGCCGCCGCCCGTACTCCTTCGGATAGAAGGGGGCCACATTCATATAATAATTCATGGTCTGCTGTTCGGCGGCGGTGATGATGGACGAGCACAGCTTCGTCACCGGGGAGGCCGACTCGTACAGCACCGGGTAGTTCACGCTGTCCAGGGGGTGGCGGTGATGGGCGATGGTGGGGCGCCCGGGCATGATCTCGGTGTAGCGGCCCACCAGCTCCTCGGCGTGCATGTGGCTGTCGAAGCTCATCAGGTCCGCGTAGCGGTACAGGTGGTCGAAGTCCTCCAGCAGCGCGAAGTCCAGCGCCTCCTTCACGTAGGGGTTGTCCTCCCGCTGGGCCAGCGCCGCGGTCAGGTCGATGGCCAGCTGCTCATAGGAGATGGTGTGGACCAGTATGTCCTCGTCCAGCGGCTTCAGCGCGCCGATCAGCTTTTGCTGCTGCTGCTCCTGCCGCCGCATCACGGCCAGGGAGCGCCGCAGGTCGTTGTCCGCGCAGTGGCGGGTGAACTGGTGGGAAAACCACACCGCTTCAAACTCCGTGCCGTTCATCAGTATGATCCGGGTCTTGGTGTAGGGGTCCGTCTCCCGGCTGTCATACGGCACCGGCGACATGTCCTGCCAGTCCAGAAACTGGCTCTCCAGCTTCGCAGGCTTCAGATCGAAGGGATTCATGTGATCACACTCCTATTGTCGGTTGGTTGCGGATTGAGAAATTGGGAATTGGGAATGGGGAATGGGGAATGATGGTACAAATCCTTGCGGATTTGTTTGATTGAAGGAAAACAGACATAGATTACGGTGACTGTCAATAAAAAGAAATCCGAAGGATTTCCACATCCATTCCCAATTCCCAATTCCCAATTCCCAATTTTCCGTCTTCCCTTCCTATCTTCTCCCCATCCTCCCGCGGCTATACAAAATTTGACCATCTTTGACTATAAATTGATACTGAGTTAACATTGATGGGGTACAATACATCCTGTTGAGGGGTATACGATGGACCATCCCAAGGAGGGAAAACGATGAACGAAGTGAAGCGACCCAGAAAACCCCTGATGTTCTACTATGCCATCGTGCTGCTGGCGTTGATACTGTTCAACGCGCTGGTGATGCCGTTTTTGACCAATCCCGGAGTGATAGAGGTGGACTACGGCACCTTCATCAAGATGACGGAGGACAAGCAGATCGCCGAGGTGATGCTTGAGGACAACAAGATCATCTACAAGGGCACCGACGGCAAGTTCTACAAGACCGGCCTGATGGAGGACCCGGAGCTGACCGACCGCCTGTACAAGAGCGGCGCGAAGTTCTCCAGCCAGATCATCGAGCAGATGAGCCCGATCCTGTCCATACTGCTGTCCTGGGTGCTGCCCATGGTGCTGATCATCGGCGTGGGCCAGTATTTCAGCAAGAAGCTGATGGAGAACGCCGGCGGCGGCGCGGGCAGCATGATGTTCGGCATGGGCAAATCCAACGCCAAGGTCTACGTCAAGTCCACCAGCGGCATCAAGTTCGACGACGTGGCGGGCGAGGACGAGGCCAAGGAGATCCTCTCCGAGATCGTGGATTTCCTGGAGAACCCCAAGAAGTACGAATCCATCGGCGCGAAGATGCCCAAGGGCGCGCTGCTGGTGGGCCCTCCCGGCACCGGCAAGACGCTGCTGGCCAAGGCCGTGGCGGGCGAGGCCAACGTGCCGTTCTTCTCCATCTCCGGCTCGGAGTTCGTAGAGATGTTCGTGGGCATGGGCGCGGCCAAGGTGCGCGACCTGTTCAAGCAGGCCAATGAGAAGGCCCCCTGCATCGTGTTCATCGACGAGGTGGACGCCATCGGTGGCAAGCGCGACGGGCGCATCGGCGGCAACGACGAGCGGGAGCAGACCCTGAACCAGCTGCTGACCGAGATGGACGGCTTCGACGGCTCCAAGGGCGTGGTCATCCTGGCGGCCACCAACCGCCCCGAATCCCTGGACCCCGCGCTGCTGCGCCCCGGCCGGTTTGACCGGCGGGTGCCCGTGGAGCTGCCCGACCTCCAGGGCCGCGAGGCCATCCTGAAGGTCCACGCCAAGAAGGTGCAGATGCAGCCCAACATCGACTTCGGCGCTGTGGCCCGGGCCGCGGCGGGCGCGAGCGGCGCGGAGCTGGCCAACATCGTCAACGAGGCGGCGCTGCGGGCCGTGCGCGACGGGCGCAAGCTGGTCACCCAGGCCGACCTGGAGGAGTCCGTGGAGGTCATCATCGCGGGCTACCAGAAGAAGAACCGCGTGCTGTCCGACAAGGAGAAGATGGTGGTGGCCTACCACGAGATCGGCCACGCGCTGGTGGCGGCGAAGCAGTCCGAGTCCGCGCCGGTGCACAAGATCACCATCATCCCCCGCACCAACGGCGCGCTGGGCTACACCATGCAGGTGGAGGAGAACGAGCACTTCCTGCTGACCAAGGAGGAGCTTGAAAACAAGATCGCCACCTTCACCGGCGGCCGCGCCGCGGAGTCTCTGATCTTCAACCAGATCACCACCGGCGCGTCCAACGACATCGAGCAGGCCACCCGCCTCGCCCGTGCCATGATTACCCGATACGGCATGTCCGATGAGTTCGGCATGGTCGCCATGGAGCAGCTCACCAACCAGTACCTGGGCGGCGACACCACCCTGGCCTGCTCCGCCGAGACCGCCAACCACATCGACGCGGTGGTCCGCAACCTCATCAACACCCAGTACCACAAGGCCTACCACATCCTCAAGGACAACGCCAACCAGCTCCACGCCCTGGCCAAGTACCTCTACGAGCACGAGACCATCACCGGCGACGAGTTCATGGACATCCTCCACAAGACCGAGGCCGAGCTGCCCCAGATCGCGGAGGGGGAGGGGTATTAGAAGAGGCAAAAGGGAACAGGGAAAAGGGAACAGGGAAAAGGGAAAAGGGAAAAGGGGAACGGCTGCCGCGCACACTGCAGGGGCGGCCAATGGCCGCCCGCCATCGATGGAAACAATGCGTACAACCTGGCGGGCGGCGCATCGCCGCCCCTGCGTGACCAAGCTGTTTCAATTCCCCATTCCCAATTCCCCATTCCCCATTCTCATTTGCGCGCATAGGCTGAATGAAACCATGAGCGCTGCTTCCCTGCTATTTTTAACGCCCTCCACGCTTGACAGAACGGCGCGGTTCTGTTATGATCTTAATGAAAAGCGATGATGGGAAGAAGTAATCCGATTGCGCGAATGAAGAGAGCTGGCGGCGGGTGCGAGGCAGCGGAGCGGGTCGGGCGAATACATCCCGGAGCAGGCGGTTGAAACGGCAGTAGGCCGCCCGGTTCACGCCCGTGATCGCGTGGACGAGGCTTCCTGTGATATGGGAAGTGAACGGAAGTGGTACCGCGGTCTACTATCGCCTTCCCTGTGTGGGAGGGCTTATTTGTTTTTGGGGAGGCGCAGATTATGCAATTTACCGAAGAGATGTTTGCCAGACACATGCGGCCCATCAACGGGTCGGCCATCCGCGAGATATTCAAGCTGCTGGCGAAGCCGGGGATGATCTCCTTCGCGGGCGGCAATCCCTCCAACACGGCGCTGGAGCCGGAGGTGGTCTCGGGGCTGGCGCGGGAGGCGCTGGAGAAGTACGGCACGACCCTGCTGCAATACGGCGCGACGGACGGCTTCAATCCCTTCCGGGAGAGCGCGGCGGAATTCCTGCGGGGCTCCATGGTGAACTGCGAGGCCGAGGACATCCTGCCCACCCAGGGCGGCACCCAGGCCTTCGACGTGCTGCTCAAGGCGCTGATCGATCCCGGCGACGCGGTGCTGTGCGAGAGCCCCACCTTCCTGGGTGCGATCCAGGCCATGCGGGAGTACAATGCCAAGCTGATCCCCATGCCCACCGACGATCAGGGCGTGATCGTGGAGGCGGCGGAGGAGCTCATCAAGGCGCATCATCCCAAGCTGATGTACGTCATCCCCACCTTCCAGAACCCCACCGGCATCACGCTGTCGCTTCCGCGGCGCAAGGCGCTGGCGGCGCTGGCCTCCAAGTACGGCGTGGTCATCGCAGAAGACGATCCCTACCGCGACCTGCGCTATTCCGGCGAGCCGCTGCCCACCATACAGTCCTTTGACGAGGAGGGCTGGGTGGTGTACATGTCCAGCTTCTCCAAGTACGTGGCCCCCGGCCTGCGCGTGGGCGCGGCGGCCATCAAAAACCCCGTGCTGCGGCGCAAGATGGTCATCGGCAAGCAGTCCGCCGATACCCACAGCCCGCTGCTGAACCAGGCCATCGTGGACGCCTACATCCGCAAGGGCCTGATGCCCGGCCACCTGGAGCGCATCTGCGGCGACTATCGGCAGCAGCTCAACTGCATGCTGGACCAGATGAAGCTGCTCCCCGAGGGCACCGTCCACACCGTGCCCCAGGGCGGCCTGTTCATCTGGGCCGCGCTGCCCGAGGGCATGGACGCCATGGAGGTGTTCAACCGCGCCGTGGCCCACAACGTCGCCTTCGTCCCCGGCACCCACTTCTACACCGAGGGCGGCCACCTCAATACCCTCCGCCTCAACTTCTCCATGAGCGACATCCCCACCATCCGGGAGGGCATGGCGCGGCTGGCGGAGGTCATTCGGGGCTGAAAGGGAAAAGGATAACGGATCATGGAGAATGGCGGCGCAGATCTGAGGAATCTGTTGGATCGCCAATTCCTCCGGAATGGACTCCCTCAGTCTGGCCTTTGGCCAGCCAGCTCCCTCAAAGAGGGAGCCTATAGGGCATATGCGCACTCCCAAAAGGCTCCCTCCCCGAGGGAGCTGGCACGCGAAGCGTGACTGAGGGAGTGTCACGCTGAATTATAAACAACAATTTCGTTTGAAAGGAAGAACATTCATATGAACGCACTTGACCTGTTGAAGGAAAGAGGATTTGTCAAGCAGATTACCTTTGAGGACGAGCTGTACAAGGCCTTTGACGAGGGCATGGTGTCCTTCTATGTGGGCTTTGATCCCACGGCGGACAGCCTGCACATCGGCCACTACATCCCGATCATGGCGATGGCGCACCTGCAAAAGGCGGGGCACAAGCCCTTCGCGCTGATGGGCGGCGGCACGGGCATGATCGGCGACCCCAGCGGCAAGAGTGACCTGCGCAAGGTACTGACCGTGGAGGACATCGACAACAACGTGGCGCACATCAAAAGGCAGATGGAGTCCTTCCTGGACTTCGACCCCACCAAGCCCAACTGCGCCCAGATCGTCAACAACGCCGACTGGCTGCGGGATCTGAATTACATCGACTTTCTGCGGGACGTGGGCGCGCTGTTCTCCGTCAACCGCATGCTCACCGCCGAGTGCTACAAGCAGCGCCTGGAGCGCGGCCTGACCTTCCTGGAGTTCAACTACATGCTGATGCAGAGCTATGACTTCCTGGAGCTGAACCATCGCCACAACGTCACCCTCCAGTGCGGCGGCGATGACCAGTGGTCCAACATGCTCTCCGGCGCGGACCTGATCCGCCGCAAGGACCAGAAGCCCGCCTTCGCCCTGACCTTCCAACTGCTGCTGACTCACGACGGCCGCAAGATGGGCAAGACCGAGAAGGGCGCGCTGTGGCTCGATCCCAACAAGTGCTCCCCCTACGACTTCTACCAGTACTGGCGCAATGTGGACGACCAGGACGTGGAGAAGTGCCTGGGGCTGCTGACCTTCCTGCCCATGGACGAGGTGCGCCGCCTGGGCGCGCTCAAGGACAGCGCCATCAACGAGGCCAAGCGCGTGCTGGCCTACGAGGTCACCAAGAACGTCCACGGCGAGGAGGAGGCCAGGAAGGCCCAGCAGGCCGCCGAGGCCCTGTTCTCCGGCGCGGCCATGGGCGGCTCCGTGCCCACCACCGAGATCACCGAGGCCGACCTCGCCGAGGAAAACCGCCTGCTGGCCTGGGTCGCCAAGGTGGGCCTCTGCAAGTCCAACGGCGAGGCCCGCAAGACCATGCAGCAGGGCGGCCTCTCCGTCAACGATGAAAAGGTCACCGACCCCGAGACCCGCCTCACCCCCGACCAGCTCAAGGGCGAGGGCATCCTCATCCGCAAGGGCAAAAAGTCCTACCACCGCCTCAAGCTGGCGTAACGCATTACCCCAAAAACCGGGCGCTCGACGAGCGCCCGGTTTTGCGTTTGATAAGTCCCTTGACTTGCCGCCAGCAAGCCTGCGGGACTTCGCCTTGCCATGACGAAAAACCCACTCGCATGCTTGTCCACATTTAGAAGAAGTTTAGTATGAAGGGGGAACGGTTCGGTGTGTCACAGAACTGAACAGATGAACGGGGAAAACATTTCTCAGGTGTGGACACATCCTGAATTAACGTAAAATTAAGAAAAAAATAAACATAAACGTAATATTGACGAACTATTAACATGATGGTAGAATAATAGCGGTAATATTTGCCAAAATTACGCCTATAATTTGACAAATGGAGGAAGAAAACATGAAGCGCAGTCTGAACCGCTGGCTGGCCGCACTGTTGACGGCCTGCATGCTGATGACCACGCCCGTGGCCCTGATGGAGGAGGCTCTTGAGGGCTACGTGGAGGAGGTCGTCGTGGAACTGGGCGAGGACATCGTCATCGCGGACGGGGAAGCCCTGCCCGCGGAGACCGAAACCCTCGAGGAAGTCACACCTGCCCTGACCGAGCCCTCAGACGAAATCGGCGAAGCCGCCCCCGCGGAGGAAGCGGAGCCCGAAGCGGCAGAGACCATCGAGGAGATCCCCGAGGAGATCATGGGCGCGTCCCTGACCGCGGACGGCTATATGGTCGAAGCGGGCGACTGTATTGACGTTCAGAATGTCGGTGGCAGATGCGAGGTTATCCTCGGCGAGGAGTACGAGCTGTATCTTGACGAGGAACAGTATGCGATCACGAGCGTGAAAAGCAACAACAGGAAGGTTGCCGCGATCAATAACGATGGTGGTATATATGTCCTCAGCGCCCAGTATCTTGGCACGTCCACGATTACGATCAGTGCCACCGATCTGGTGACCGGCGCGAATTCGGCAAAGTTTGTGGTCAAGGTCACTGTCGTCGATCCCAATGCGCCCAGCGCGATCAAGCTGGATCAGAGCGCCCTGACCCTGAACGCCGGCGAGGAAGCGGAGCTGACCTACACCCTCGAGCCCGAGGATGCCACGAACATCCTGAGCTGGGATACCAGCGATCCCGGCATCGCCGTGGTCCAGGGCGCCTGCGTGCGCGGCCTGCGGGCAGGCACGGCGACCATCACCGTAAAGACCCACAATCGCCTGTCAGCGTCCCTGACGGTCACCGTCACCGGTTCCACCGATGACCTGCCCGAGGGCCTGCCCATCACCGCGCAGTACTTCCCGGACGCCAATTTCCGCAACTTTATCTGGCGGACGTGCGACTGGGACTGCGACGGCGCGCTGTCCGACGAGGAGATCGAGGGCGCGCAGACGCTGGACATCAGAGAAGGCGAGAGCTTTGCAGGTCTGGAGTATCTGACCGCATTGCGGGAGCTGCACTTTTCGGATATGGAGCTGCCCAACGGCGTCGATCTGAGCAAGCTGTCGGAGCTGACCGCCCTGGAGTTCCACCACGCCGTGCTGAACAGCCTGGACCTGTCCAGAAACACCAAGCTGGAGCGGCTCTGGTTTGAGGGCGCAGAGGAGAGCGGTCTGTCCGCGCTCAATCTCAGCAAGAATACCAACCTCAAGTATCTGAACGTGGCCGAGCTTCCCAAGCTGACCAAGCTGGACGTGTCCGCCTGCCCGAAGCTGGTGTCGGCCCTGTCCGCGGAGCCCACGAAGGAAGAGGACGGCAGCGTCCATTACACGCTCATCCTCGACGACGAAGACGACGAAGGGGTGTATGAGCTCGTGGTCGGGGAGGGCGTCGCCCTCACGCCCAAGCCCACGGCCGTCACGCTGCCCATCGACGCCTCCAACTTCCCGGACGCGGCCTTCCGCCAGTACGTTCAGGAAAACTTCGATGAGAACCAAAACGGCAGTCTGAACGCGCTGGAGCTGTCCCGGATCGAGGAGCTGTTCCTGTATGAGGGGGACACGGAGACCCCCATCCAGAGCATCAAGGGCATCGAGTATTTCACGAACCTGCGCATCCTGGACGCGAGCTTCCCCACCCTCACCAGCCTGGACGTGTCCAAGAACACCGCCCTGACGGAGTTGTTTGTGTGCGGCACGGGCATCAAGGCGCTGGACGTGTCCAAGAACGTCAATCTGGTCACGCTGTTCGTCCTTGAAAACAGCGGCCTGAAGGCCCTGGACATCAGCAACAACACCGAGCTGAAGATGCTGGACGCCAGCTACACCGGCATTACCTCGCTCAATCTCAGCAAGAATGCCGCGCTGGCCCGGCTGTATGTGCAGAGCACCGGCATCAAGTCCCTGGATATCTCCAAGAACCCCCTGCTGATCGAGGCCACTCAGAACATGCTGCGCGTGGCTCCGAAGGGCTACTACAAGTATACCCTGCAGCACTTCGAAGATGTTGAAGTGTTTGCCGAGGACGGAGAGGCTTATGTGCAGACGCGCGCCATCATCGACGCCGAGCTGGCGGTGGACAAGGGCACGACCATCACGCCCAAGCCAACGGCCATCATCGTTGAGATCAACGCCACGAACTTCCCCGATCCCGCCTTCCGCAATTACATCAGCGAGAACTTCGACCCCGACGGCACGGGCTATCTGTACAACGACGCCCTCATGTCCGAGGAGATCTGGTTTGACGAGGAGGACGAGGAGAACCCCGTCACCAGCTTGAAGGGCATCGAGTTCTTCAAGAACCTCAAGGTCCTCAACGCCTCCATGCATCCCAAGCTGACGGCCATCGACGTCAGCAAGAACACCCAGCTGGAATCCCTCTATGTCAACGACTGCGACCTGGCCTCGCTGAATGTCGACAACAACCCCCAGTTGAGCGAGCTGTTTGTTCAGCAGAATCCCCGGCTGACCAAGGTCAACGTCTCCGCCTGCCCCAACCTGGTGGAGGCCATGGACCATGAGCCCGAGGAGGAAGAGGACTACGCGCTGAACTATCAGGGCGATAGCGGGTATGTCAAGGTGGGCTTCAACACCAAGGTGTCCACCGTGGACGACACCCCCGTGGACCCCACCGCCATCATACTGCACACCGAGGAAGAGGAGGATGTAATCCTCTCCGACGGCAGCTATGAGATCGAGTGGCACCTGGAGCCCCACAACGGCGTCAGCGACGTGACCTGGAAGTCCAGCGACACCAAGACCGCCACCGTCGCAAACGGCGTGGTGAAGTTCCTCAAGGCGGGCGACGTCACCATCACCGCCACCACCAAGAAGGGCAACAGAACCGCCCAGGTCAAGCTGCACATCGTGGACGATACCCTGCCCACCGGTGTGTCCATCGTGACCGACGCGCTGGATGAGGAGGACGACGGCTTTGTGGTGGGCCTGGGCAAGGGCACTCTGACCCTCTCGGCCACCTTAGAGCCCGAGGAGACCGCCAAGAGCGATGTGACCTGGGCCTCCTCCAACAGCAAGGCGGCCACCATTGACAAGAACGGCAAGCTGACCCTGAAGGCCGAGGGCTGGACCAACATCACCGTCACCACCAACCGCGCGAGCAAGAAGGACACCATTCGGCTGCACGTGTTTGACAACACCGTGCCCACCGCCGTCGAGATCGACACCGACGAACTGGAGCAGGAGGACGAGGGCTTCGTCATCGGCCTGAACAAGAAGACCTTCAAACTGAGCGCCGTCATGGAGCCCGAGGAGACTGCCAAGAGTGACCTCACCTGGAAGTCCAGCAACACCAAGGCAGCCACCATTGACAAGAATGGCAAGCTGACCCTGAAGGCCGAGGGCGTGACCACCGTCTCGGTGACCACCAAGCGCGGCAACAAGACGGCCAGCATCAAGCTCCATGTGTTTGACAACACCATGCCTACCGCCGTCGAGATCGACACCGACGAGCTGGATGCGGAGGGCGAGGGCTACGTCATCGGCCTGAACAAGAAGACCTTCAAGCTGAGCGCCGTCATGGAGCCCGACACCGCCTCCAGCGCGCTGACCTGGAAGTCCAGCAATACCAAGGCGGCCACCATCGATAAAAACGGCAAGCTGACCCTGAAGGCCGAGGGCGTGACCACCGTCTCGGTGACCACCAAGCGCGGCAATAAGACGGCCAGCATCAAGCTCCATGTGTTGGACAATACCATGCCCACCGCCGTTGCGATCGACACCGACGAGCTGGATGCGGAGGGCGAGGGCTTTGTCATCGGCCTGAACAAGAAGACCTACAAGCTGAACGCCGTCATGGAGCCCGACACCGCCTCCAGCGCGCTGACCTGGAAGTCCAGCAATACCAAGGCGGCCACCATCGATAAAAACGGCAAGCTGACCCTCAAGGGCGAGGGCGTGACCACCGTCTCGGTGACCACCAAGCGGGGCGGCAAGACGGCCAGCTTCAAGCTGCATGTGTTGGACAATACCATGCCCACCGCCGTCGCCATCAGCCGGGACGGCCTTGACGCGGAGGGCGAGGGCTACGTCATCGGGCTGAACAAGAAGACCTTCAAGCTGAGCGCCGTCATGGAGCCCTCCACCGCCTCCAGCGCGCTGACCTGGAAGTCCAGCAACACCAAGGCGGCAACGGTGGACAAGAACGGCAAGCTGACCCTCAAGGCCGAGGGCGTGACCACCATCACCGTGACCACCAAGCGGGGCAGCAAGGTGGACAGCTTCAAGCTGCACGTGTTGGACAATACCATGCCCACCGCCGTCGCCATCAGCCGGGACGGCCTTGACGCGGAGGGCGAGGGCTACGTCATCGGCCTGAACGAGAGGACCTTCAAGCTGAACGCTGTGATGGAGCCCGCTACCGCGTCCAGCGCGCTGACCTGGAAGTCCAGCAACAAGAAGGCGGCGACCATCGACAGCAAGAGTGGCAAGCTGACGCTCAAGGGCGAGGGCGTGACCACCATCACCGTGACCACCAAGCGGGGCAGCAAGGTGGACAGCTTCAAGCTCCACGTCTACGACAACACCATCCCCACCGCGCTGACCATCGCCAGCGCCGGCAACGCCACCGAGGTGGAAAAGGGCAAGACCCTCCAGCTGTCCATCTCCGCCGTGGAGCCCTCCACCGCGGTCAAGACCGTGACCTGGAAGTCTGCCAATAGCAAGGTGGCCAGTGTGAGCAAGAGCGGTTTGGTCAAGGGCGTCAAGCCCGGCACCGTCAAGATCACCGCCACCTCCACCAAGAACAAGAAGATCGTCGCGGAGTTCACCGTGACCGTCAAGTGACCGACGCCCCCGAGCCCCCGCGCAAGCGGGGGCTTTTCTATGGGGTGAACAGGGATTTGACGGGATGGGGAACGACCTCTCAGTCGCCGACTTCATTGGCGCCAGCTATCCTGAAAGGGGAGCCAATGCTGTCACATCATTGTCCTCTTGGCTCCCCTTTCAGGGGAGCTGGCAGCCGAAAGGCTGACTGAGAGGTCGTTCTCCGTCAGCTTGTGACATCCCAGTTTGCCAAAGAACGGAGCAGTTATAACGCGGAGAAGGAAGAGAACGTTCTGCGTTCGAGACAAAAAAAGCCCCGGCCCATGTGTCCATAGGCCGGGGGTGTGTATGATTTTGTGGAAGCGATACTCTCCGAATCAGCCTGCCTTCTTGCGGGAGCGCAGGAAGTCGGTGTAGACGGCGAGGAGGATGACCGCGCCCTTGATGATGTACTGCCAGTCGGAGTTGACGCCCATCAGGTTCAGGCCGTTGTTCAGGATGCCGATGATCAGCACGCCGATGAGGGTGCCGCCCAGCTTGCCCGAGCCGCCGCTCATGGAGGTGCCGCCGACGACCACGGCCGCGATGGCGTCCATCTCGGCGCCGTCGCCGGAGGTGCAGGTGCCGGCGTAGAGGCGGGAGGCGATGGTGATGCCCGCGAGGCCGGCCATCAGGCCGGAGAAGGAGAACACCACGAACTTGACCTTGGCGGTGGAGATACCGGAGAACCGGGCGGCGGTATCATTGCCGCCCACCGCGTAGATGTGGCGGCCGATCCGCGTGCGGTTCAGGAAGAGCACCGACACCACGAACACGATGAACATGGTGATGACGGGGGTGGGCACGCCCGCCACATTGCCAGCGCCCAGGAACTTCCAGGCGTCGGTCATGCAGCGGATGGGCTTGCCGCCGGAATACACGTAGGCGATGCCCTTGGCGATGTTCATGGAGGCCAGGGTGACGATGAAGGGCGGGATCTCGGTCTTGGCGATGACCAGGCCATTCAGCAGGCCGAACACCACGCCGGAGAGGATGGCGATGAGGATGCCGACGATCTCAGGCATGCCGTGCCACACCACCGCCGCCGCGCCTAGCACGCCGGACATGGCGATGATGGAGCCCACGGACAGGTCGATGCCGCCCAGGATGATGACCATGGTCATGCCGCAGGCCAGCATCAGGTTGGTGGAGGACTGGCGCAGCACGTTGAAGATGTTGTTCTTGGTCAGAAACGTGCTGTGCGTCCTGGGAAATACGTACAGGAATGCGATCATGATCGCCAGGGCGAGGATAATGCCCAGGTTGTCCTTGAAATACCGTTTGATGCTCGTCATGCTTTTGCCCCTCCTGTGCTCTCCAGGGTGGCGAGCTTCATGATCGCCTCCTGGCTGACGTTTTCATAATCGATGCAGCCGGTGATACGGCCGTCGTACATCACATACACGCGGTCCGCCATGTTGATGATCTCGGGCAGCTCCGAGGAGATCATGATGATGGACACGCCCTGCTTGGTCAGCTCGTTCATGATCTCGTAGATCTCGGCCTTCGCGCCGACGTCCACACCGCGGGTGGGCTCGTCCAGGATCAACAGCTTCGGGTGGGTGGCCAGCCAGCGCCCGATCATGACCTTCTGCTGGTTGCCGCCGGACAGGTTGGTCACGGACTGCTCATGGGAAGGCGTCTTGGTGTGCATCTTGTCGATGTACTCCTGGGTGATCTCCGTCTCGCGCTTGGCGTTGACCATCAGCTTGTTGATGAACTCGTGCAGCACCTCGATGGTGGAGTTGAACGCCACGCTCTGGACGTGATACAGGCCCTCCACCTTGCGGTTTTCGGGCACCAGGGAGATGCCCTGCTTCATGGCGTCCACCGGGGTCTTGATGTTGAGCGCCTTGCCGTCCATCGTCACGGTGCCCTTGGAGCCGGGGGTCAGGCCGAAAATGCACTGCATGGTCTCGCTGCGGCCCGCGCCAACCAGGCCCGCGAAGCCCACGATCTCGCCCTGCCGCACCTCGAAGGTGACGTCGTTGACGCGCTTGTGGTGCTTTTTGCCGTCATCGATGTGCTCGCAGCGGAAGAACACCGGGGTGTCCTTGACGTGGTCGCGGGTGTAGTAGTTGGAGAGCTCGCGGCCGACCATCATGGCGATCAGCTCGTCCCTGGGGGTCTCGGCCACCACGCGGGTGCCCACGTAGGTGCCGTCGCGCAGCACCGTGACCCGGTCGCAGACCTCGTTCAGCTCGGACATCTTGTGGCTGATGTAGATGATGCCCACGCCCTGACGGGCCAGGTTGCGCATGATGTCGAACAGCTGCTCGACCTCGCGGTCGGAGATGGAGGAGGTGGGCTCGTCCATGACCAGTATCTTGCAGTTGAAGGAGATGGCCTTGACGATCTCCACCATCTGCTGCTGGGCGATGGACAGGTCGTAGATCTCGGAGGCGGCGTTGATGCCCAGATCGAAGCGGTCCAGCATCTTCTGGGATTCCGCCACCATCTTCCGGGTGTCCACGCCGAAGCTGCCCATGATCTCCCGGCCCAGGAAGATGTTCTCCGCCACGGTCATGTGGGGCACCTGCACCAGCTCCTGATGGATGATGGAGATGCCGTTGTCGCGGGCGGCGTTGACGCCGTTGATGTCCACCTTCTGCCCGTCGATGTAGATCTCGCCCTCCTCGGGGATGTAGATGCCGCCCAGGACCTTGATCAACGTGGATTTGCCCGCGCCGTTCTCGCCCAGCAGCGCGTGTATCTCGCCGGACCTCAGCTGAAAATCCACGTTCTGCAGCGCCTTGACGCCGGGGAAGGATTTGCAGACATTTTTCATTTCGAGCAAGTATTCGCTCACTAACGATCACCACCGTATAGAAAATTGGGAATTGGGAATTGGGAATGGGGAATGAATGGCCCGGGTCGCTCCATTCCGCATTCCCAATTCCCGATTCTTAAAGGGGCTTTGCCCTCTGAGAGAACAAAGCCCCTTGGCTCAAAGCCTATGCCTGGATCAGATATTGATCGCTTCGACTTATTGCCAGCCGCCGTTGTTGTACTCGGCGATGTTGTCGGAGTTGATCATGAAGGTCTCGATGGGATAGCGATCCTCGACGGACTCGGGATCAGCCTTCCACTGATAGTACAGCTCGGCGATGGTCTTGCCGATGGTCATGGGGGACTGAGCGCCGGTGCCGGTGACCTTGCCTTCAGCGATCAGAGCCTTGATGTCGGGAGAGCCGTCAACGCCGTAGATCAGGGCGCTGGACTGAGCGGCCTCGGCAGCAGCCTGGGCGCCCAGAGCGGTGGGATCATTGCCGCCGAAGATGGCGACGGCGTCGGGATGGGCGGTCAGGGCGTCGGTGCCGTTCAGGTTGCCCTGCTCCTGGTTGCCCATGCAGTCGATCTGGGCGACCACTTCAAAGCCATGGCCTTCGATGGCGGCCAGGAAGCCGTCGGTGCGGTCCACGACGGACTGCATGGTGGGAGAATCCAGCACGATGATGGGGCCGCCGTCGGGGCACTTCTCGACCAGGTCGAGGCCGCAGACGTAACCGGCGTTGTAGTTATCGGAACCGGCGTAGGTGACCAGCTTGTCCATGTCGGTGACCTCGGTGTCGAAGCCGAACATGGGGATGCCGGCAGCCTGCAGGGCGTCCAGCGCGGGGGTGATGCCGTCGCGGTCGACGGGGTTGATGAACATCGCGACGATGCCCTGGTTGATCAGGTCCTCGACCAGGTTCAGCTGCTTCTCATTGCTGTTCTGGGGATCCAGGGAGATCAGCTCGTCGCCGTTGGCCTCGACGACCTCGCGGATCGCGCCCTCCAGGGCGACGAAGAAGGGGTTGGTGCCGTCCATGCAGGTATAGCCGATCTTCTCAGCCATAGCCGCGGTGCAGCTCAGCACCATCGCCAGAGCCAGCACGAGTACGAGAACTTTCTTCATGAGTAGTTCCTCCTTTTTATTTCCAACGGGCAAGCCGCCCGTCAGGTATCGCGTATGGACAATATAAAGGTAAAATATCCATTCCTTCTGACAGATTAATTATAGATTCTTTGGACGCATTTGTCAATAAGATTTTTCCTCCCGGCACAAGGTCACAGGTAGATCTCCGAGCGGTGGCCGACCTCAAGCAGGAGGATGACCAGCCGGTCGTCGTGGATCTCGGCGATCAGGCGGTAGCTGCCCACGCGATACCGCCAGAGCCCTGAGAGGTTTCCCGCCAGGGCCCTGCCGTGCGTGCGGGGATTGGCGGTGCCCATGAGATTCTTATCGATCCACTTCATGATCATGGCGCGTACGCCGGGATCCATTTTTCGCAGCGTCTTTGCGGCGCTCGTGGAATAATCGACGTGATAGCCCTTCATTCGATTCCAAACTCCTTCATGAGCTCTTCATGGCTATAGGTCACGGGATTGGCGAGGTATTCGGCGCGGGCCTTTTCCGCCGCGCGCAAGTCCAGCTCGTCCTCGATGGCCTCCAGGGCTTCGCGGCGGAGGAATTCGCTGACGGTGATGCCGTGGAATGCGGTGTAGTCGCGGATGAACTTGGCCTCCTTGTCGGAGAACCGAACGGTCAGGGTGGTGGACATGCGATCAACTCCTCTCTTTGTCATACATTGTAATACACAATCGTTGAACTGTCAAGCATTTCCGGATACTGTGACACGGTCCACGCATGAATGACAAGACGGATTGGAATCGTACCTGTTTCAATCACATGTACCGGCTTCGCCGGTGCATGTGGATTCCCACAAAGAAATCG
>CADCAS010000032.1 GCA_902799465.1 uncultured Eubacteriales bacterium | reverse complement strand
ATAGAAGTCAGAGGCTGTGCCGTAACTCCCCCTACTCCCTACTGCCTACTCCCTACTCCCTGGATTTGTCGGGCAAAGCCCGACAAATCCCTGTTTATCGCATCGGCTGAATGGTAACTATCGCACTTTTCAAACGCTCTTGCATCCTCAATGAAAAGATGATAAAATGGAGGCAACGATTTGAGATTCAGGGGGAAATAGCGCATGGATCAGGAGAACGAGAAGCGGACGGACGCCGAGCGGTACGCCAAGCCCGAGATCGAGGACGACGTCATCGCCTGGGATACCGACGAGGCCCCCACCGAGTGGGTGCCCACCCAGTTTGAGAAGCGGATCAAGGCCATCCCCGACAAGCAGTGGGACCTGTACCAGTATCTGGGCGGCGCGCTCATCGGCGTGATCGCGGTGGTCTGCCTGCTTTCGGGCGGCTCGGGGCTCAGCGCGGGCTTCCTGATCGCCGTGGTGCTGGCCATGCTGGCGCCCAACTGGCTGGAGAACAAGGGGCGGCGGAAGCTCACCAAGGGCCGCTATGTGATGCTGGCGGTGATGACCGTGGGCATCATCGCCATGGTGCTCTACACCGGCTTCACCAAGGGCTGGGCAGTGTTCACCCGGAAGGAGACGCAGGCCCTGGCGGCGTTCCTGATGAAGGCGTAGCGGGAGATCACATGAAGAACTGGGAATGGCTCCAATACACCTACCGGCACCGGCAGGCCTTTGTTTACTGCGCCCGGAAGCTGGTGCGGGACCCCGGTCTGCGCGCGGAGATGATCGCGCGGGCGCGGGTCCACGACATGGACAAGATGGTGATGTACCTGTTCCTGGACCAGCAGACCGCCCAGCGCGTCCACGTGGAGACCCAGCCCCACCACCTGGAAAATCAACTGCCTCGGACCCGGGAGGACCTGGTGGAGACGGTGCTGGACTACGAGTGCGCCCCCTACACCAAGCCCGACAAGCCCCTGAACGCCTGGGATTTCGTTCAGAAGCTGGAGGCCATGGACCTGCTGGATCAGCAGACCGCCGACGCCCTCAAGGCCATCATGGCCGACCTGGGCATCGACCGAAGCGGCACGGTTTCGGAGGATCGGGAGGGACTCCAATACATGGAGGCCCGCCGGGAGGTCACCGAGGCGATGGTCATGGACGAGATCACGCGGTATGTCAGGGGGCTGGCCTGACAAAGGCCATGCTGCGCCAAAAAACGACTGCCTCTTTTCAAGACAGTCGTTTTTTTAATGGGGATCACTTTTCGGTCTTTCGCGCCTGGGGCTCGAGCTGCTCCTCGGCGGTGAGCACGTGGCCGCACTTGGGGCAGGTGCTGTCCTCGATGATGCGGCCCTTGCGGGTAAAGACCTCCACGTCCTCTCCGCACACGGGGCATTTGCGCTCCTCCGGGACAGGGGTGACGAATTTGGCTTCGCAGCCGTCCATAACTGCCATAGATAAACCCTCCTTCTGTCTGTTCCGATTGGTCGTTATACAGTCTGCCCGATTGAGGGGGAATTATCAGGGGAGGGAAAAGGCAACAGGGAAAAGGGAAAAGGGGTTGCGGCTGCCGCGTACTCTGTAGGGGCGGCCAATGGCCGCCCGCCCTGTACCGAAGCAAATCGTACAACCCGGCGGGCGGCGCATCGCCGCCCCTACATAGCCGGGCCATCTCAATTCCCAATTTCCAATTCCCAATTCTCCCAGACAAACACCCGTTAACCGGCAGTACCAAACAATGCCTCCAACTGCATGTTATCACACGCTCCGTGCGTTGTCAAGCGGCCGGTCATGCCTCCGCCCGGATGCCGATGACGATGTGCTGGTCGTCGCTGGCGCGGGTCTTGATGGTCTGCATGGCGAAGGTTTTGAGCTGACCGTCCGCGGTCCTGCGGAAGGTGAGCACGTCGGAGGCCTCCCGGCCCATCCAGCGCGCGAGGCTTTCGCGGGTGAGGGCTTCGCGGACCCTCTCCAGGTCGTCCGCGTGCACGTCACGCAGCAGCCGGGGCACGGCGTCGCTGAAGAAGTCGGCCCCGCCGGGGCGGATCTCCAGGTCGCCGCCGCGGCCGACGTGGAACTCCAGGTAGTAGTCGGTGAGGATGTCCACGTAGTAGATGCGCTCGAAGTCGCTGGTCAGCGCCTTGGAGATGCTCATGCAGCTGCGCTTGACCTCGGGGGCGCTGACGTCGCTCTGGCGGCGGCGCTCCAGGAGGAAGGCTTCGAAGGCGTCGGGCGGCACGGGTCTGGAGAAGTAGTAGCCCTGCACCAGGTCGCAGCCCATGGCCTTGAGCACCAGATACTGCTCCTCGGTCTCCACGCCCTCGGCCACCACGGGCACGTGGAGGTAGTCGGCGATGTCGATGATCAGCTCGATCATGCGCACATCCCGGGTCTCGCCGAAGGCGTTGCGGATGAAGCTCATGTCCAGCTTCAGCGCGTCGATGGGCAGGTGGGACAGCATGCCCAGCGAGGAATAGCCTGTGCCGAAGTCGTCCATCTCGATGCGGAAGCCCATGCCCATGCCGCGCAGCTCCCGGGCGGTGGAGATGACCTGCTCGGAATCGCCGGTGTAGGCCGATTCGGTGATCTCCAGCATCAGGTCGTTGGGGCTGAGCGCGAAGTCGTCCAGGATCTCCCGGAGGATGTCCTTGAGGTCGGGGGTGAGCATGTCGATGCGGGAGACGTTGACGGACACCGGCACGGAATAGCCGATGCGGTCCTTCCAGCGGCGGATCTGGGCGGCGGTCTCGCGCCAGACGAAGCGGTCCAGCTCCAGGATGAGGCCGTTGTCCTCCAGCAGCGGGATGAACACGCCAGGGCTGATCATGCCCAGCTCGGGATGGTCCCAGCGCACCAGGGCCTCGGCGCTGGCCAGCAGGGGCTTGTCGGGGCGGATGTCGAATTTGGGCTGGAAGTGGACCAGGAAGCGTCCCTGGGTCAGGGAGGGGCGGAAGTCCTCCAGCAGGCGGGCCTTGTAGATCTCCCGGCTGTGCATCTCGGCGTCGTAGACGCCCACAGCCTTGAGATAGCCGTTGCGCACGGCGTTGGCGGCCACCTTGGCGTAGTCGAAGCGCCGGTCGATCTCCAGCTCCTTGTCCACATTGGCATAGACGCCCATGCGCAGCCGCACGCGGTTCTCGGCGGAATCGTCCCCCGCGATGCCCTCGGAGGCCCGCTTCAGCAGCTCGGCGTAGTCCTCCCGGTGGGGACAGTAGATGTAGAAGGTGTCCGCGCCGTTGCGGCAGCCCACGCCGCCGATCTCCCGGACGCTCTGGCGGATGCGCTCGCCCACCCGGCGCAGCACGCCGTCGCCATAGCGCTTGCCGTAGCGCTCGTTGAGGATGTGGAAGTTGTTCACGTCCACCACCACGGCGTCCATGGCCATGTCCTGATAGTGCTGGTCATACATGCGCACGTAGCGGCGGAAGTAGTCGATGTTGAACAGCCGCGTGAGGCTGTCGCGCTCGGTGGATTTGATGATGCTGCGGTTCTCCGACAGCTCCACGCAGCGATCCACGCGGGCCTGCACGATCTCCCAGCTGGGATAGGGCTTGGGGATGAAGTCGATGGCGCCCAGCCGCAGGCACTTCACCTCGGCGCTCTGGTCGGCGGTGAGGACGATCACCGGCACCTTCCGGAATTCCTCCTCCTCCCGCATCACCTGGAGCACCTCCATGCCGGTCATGTGGGGCATCAGCAGATCCAGCAGCACCAGGGCCAGGTCCGCTTTGTGGGTCTTGATCTGCTCCAGGGCCTCCGCGCCGTCGGAGGCGTAGAGCACCTCGTACTTCTCTTCCAGTGCGTTGCCCAGCATCAGCCGGTTCACGTCCTCGTCCTCCACCACCAGTATCTTCTTGCGGAGGTTCAGTATCCGGGTCTCCTCGCCCGGCACGGGGATCAGCCTGTTCTCCTCTGCGTCATCGCGGGTGACCGCGCCCATGCCCTTCAGAAGCTGCTTCTCCTCGTACATCAGGGCGTCGGCCCGCTCGAACACGTCGTGATAGGTCTTGTCCTGGTCGGGGAGGAAGTCGGACAGGCCCGCGGAGACCACCGCGCCACCGGCGCTGATGTGCTCCACCGACCGGTCATGCAGCGCTAAGGTCAGCTCCTTGCGCACCAGATGGTCGCGCCCGGTCAAAATCACCACGAACTCGTCGCCGCCCACCCGGTAGACCGGGCTGTGCTGGAAGATGTCGCACACCATGCTGCAGGCCTCGCGGATGTACTCGTCGCCGGCCTTGTGGCCCAGGGTGTCGTTGATCTTCTTGAGGCCGTTGACGTCGCAGACCACCACGGCGAAGCTCTCCATGCTTCCCTCGCCGATGGCCGCGTCGATCTCCTTCTCCCGCACCAGATAGGCGTGCTTGCTCTTGACGCCGGTCATGGGGTCGATGTTGGCGATGCGCTCGTTCTCCTTGGAGCGCTTGGTCATGTAGCTGTGGTTGGTCATCATGATCATCAGTGCGAAGGCAAACATGCCCACCGCCATCAGCATGGTGCGGGTATCCTCGTCCTGGGCCTGGGTGATCTGCTCCTCGATGTAGTGCTCGTCCGGCTCGCGCATGCCCTCGGGGTCGTCCAGCTGGGCATAGTAGGCCTGGATGTTGTCCAGCATGGCGTCCTTGGTGGCGATCATGGACTGCCGCATCCAGATCAGCGACACGAACAGCACCAGCGCCAGCAGCGCCACCCACACGATGATGGACGGCCAAAGCGCCGCTCCTTGTCCCGATGCAGTATGAAGCGGAAGAACAGAAAGCCCAGCACGCTCCAGGCGATGAACAGGAAGTAGGTCTCCCGCGCCATGGAGCCGGTGGACACCAGGTTGGGGGCCAGTATGTAGGCGCCGAAGGCCACCATGATGGCCACGCCCGCGCAGCCAAGCCGCCGTCCGCGCACATCCCCCTCCTTACTGGCAAACCGCGCCGCGCAGGCGCAGACGAAGCCGTAGATCAGCGTCGCGCCGATGGTGGTCACGTCCACGATCCAGCCGATGGCCGTGCGCCCCACCAGGGGGATGAAGACCGACAGGCCCGCCACCAGCAGCACCGCGTCGGCGGGGATGCCGTGGTCGTTGATCCGACTGAAGCGCTCGTGCAGCAGCTTGTCCCGGGCCATGGCGTAGAACAGGCGGCTCAGAGCGGTGGTATTGCCGATGAGGCTGGTGACGACCAGCGCCAGCAGCGACAGCATCAGGAGCGTCACGCCCGCCCCGCCCAGATAGGCGTTGGCGGCGTAGAACGCCGGCAGGGCCTCCAGCCCGGACAGGTTGTCCAGGTCGCGGATGTACTCCAGCCAGCTGCCGTACTTCGCGGGATAGGCCGTCACGGACAAAAGCGTCACCATCACGTACAAAAGCAGCGTGAACAGCACCGCCACGATCAACACCCGGCGAATCCTGTGGCGCTCGAAGTCGAACTCCTCCGCGCTGTGAGAGATGCTCTCAAAGCCGATGAACGCCCAGGGGGAGATCACTGCGATCTTCACGATCTGCCCAAGCGCCCCGGCGTCTGGGATGTAGGCGGGGTTCATGGGCCTGCCCTTCACCATGCCCGCGACGAAGCACACCGCGATGCCCGCCGTGAACAGCCACGCCAGCGCGATCATGACGGCGTGTGTGGCCCTCTGCCCCCGGGTCAGCAGCACCGCGGTCAGCACGATGGCCGCCGCGGACAGCAGCGCCTCGCCCAGGTAGACGTCGTAGTCAAACAGCGTGTACAGCTTCCCGAACCGGAACACGCCGCCCAAAAAGATGCGCGAAAACAGCGGCAGCGACGTGGCGTTGGCCCACAGCACCGCCAGGTAGGTCATGGCCAGGAACCAGGCCGTCAGAAAGCCCTGGTCGTAGCCGAAGACCTCCCGGGTGTAGGCGTAAGCGCCGCCCGCCTCGGGATAGGCCTGCATCAGCGTGGAATAGTTCAAGCCCACGATCAGCATGATGAGCGTGCCCAGCGCCAGTCCCAGGGCGCTGCCCGCCGGCCCCGCCTGGGCCAGATAGGTGTTTGCCGTGACCACCAGCGAGCCCCAGCCCACGCTGGTGCCGATGGCAAAGGCCCACGCCCCCATGGGGGACATATGCCTTCGCAGCCCTTGCGCGTTTGACATGGCGGTATCACCTCGTTAAAACTGATGCTACAATTATAACAGGTTATGCGGAGTATGTCTATAGGATTATTTGGGGATAAGGGAAAAGGGATTAGGGAAAAGGGGAACGACCTCTCAGTCAGCCTGGCGGCTGACAGCTCCCCTGAAAGGGGAGCCGAGGCTGACGCAGGTCATTCATTTTGGCTCTCCTGAAAGAGAAGCTCGCGCGCGAAGCATGACTGAGAGGTCATTCCCCTGTTCGGTCAAAGCCCCGCCTGTCGGCAGGCGTTCAATCAAACAAATCCGGTAACTGTTCAGTCGCGGACTCCTTCCGACCCGCTTCGCGGGCCACCTCCCTCAAAGAGGGAGGCTTTTGGGACCTCGTTCAGGCTCCCGTCCGGGCTCCCTCCCCGAGGGAGCTGTCAGCCGCAGGCTGACTGAGGGAGTCATCCCTGGGCGACTGAATAGTCACCAAATCCGCAGGATTTGCACCATCATTTTCCATTCTCCCTTCTCCATTATAAACATCAAAGGCGCCCTTGCGCCTTTGATGGGGTCAATTCCGCTCCTCCTCGATGATCTGCTCCGGGGGGATGTCGTCCTTGTCGTGGACCATCTGGAGGGCGCGGAAGATATTCTGCATTTTGTAGTCGGTCTCGGTGATGACGTCGGCGCAGGCGCGGAGCTCCTGGACGATGGAGGCGGGCACCTCGTCGGTGGCCTTGTAGCGAATGCCGTGCTCCAGGGTGGCCCAGAAGTCCATGGCGACGGTGCGGATCTGTATCTCCACGGGGATGAAGAGCTTGCCCTGGGACATGTACACCGGCACGTCCACCACGATGTGGAGGCTGCGATAGCCGTTGGGCTTGGGATTTTTGATGTAATTCTTTTCGAGGATCAGCGAGATGTCGTCCTGTTGCAGGAGCAGGTCGGCGATCTTGTAGATATCGTCCACATAGCAGCATACCACCCGGACGCCCGCGATGTCGTGGAGGTTTTTCTTGGCGTTGTCGATGGAGATGGGGATGTGGGTGTCGTGGAGCTTTTGGACGATGCTGCCCAGGGTCTTGACCCGGGACTCGATGTGATGGATGGGATTGTGCTGGTGCTTGAGCGAAAACTCGCTGTTCAGGGTCTGGAGCCGGGCGTTGATCTCCCGGATGGCGGCCTCGTAGACGCCGATGATCTTGGCGTATTCCCGCCGAAGCTCCTCCATGGCCATGCTGTAGTTTACGGACATGGGCCGCAGTTCGATTTTGATGGTCTGCCGCTCGGGCTTGTTGTTTTCCATGATGATCGTCCTCTATTGCAGTGAAATGTCGTCGCGCAGCACGTCCCAGGAGGTCAGAAGCGCCTTCAGGGGCGTGCGCACGGTGCCATCCTCGGTGAGAAACACCACCGCCAGCCGGTGGTTGCGCTCCCGACGCCGCTCGAAGGCCTTGCGCACCGCCAGCAGGGTGGCGTCGACGGGCAGGAACAGGAAGCGCTCGTCCCGCTTGTCGCCGAAGCCCACGCAGTCCTTCATCTGGCCGATGCGCAGCTCGTCGCGCACCTGGCTTAGACCCTTGCGGGCGGAAAAGAGCATCAGGCTGTCGGAGCTGAACACCCCCACCAGCCGCCCCTGCTCCACGATGGGCACGTGGGAGTAGCCGTTTTTGACCATGTGGCGCATGACGTTCAGGGCCAGGTCGTTGGGATGGGCCACGAGTATCCTGTCCGCGGGGGTGCCGCGGTTGATGGCCATGACCGGGCGCTTGACGTATTCGATGACGGCCCGGAGCCGCTCCAGCATGCCCTCCGAGGGCTCTACCACCGGCTCCCCGTCGTCCTCCACGGTGTGCGAGAGTATGTTGCGGATGCGGCGGCACAGCTCGATCTCCGAGCGCATCGGCTCGCTGTCCGGCTCGCCCAGATAGTACGCCACCACGCTGCCGTTCCATTCACGCCCTGCGTAGCGCCGCTCCAGCAGACCCTCCAGCCGCCGGTAAAGCGTCAGAAACGCCTCCGCCCGGCTCCCGTCCTCCCACACGCCAACCACCTCTTCGTTATTATCATAACACAGTTTTCACGGAAAAGCAATAGTTTTAGGGAGTAGGCAGTAGGCAGTAGGGAGTAGGGGGGAACGGCAATCGTTTACTATCCGTCAGGCAGAAAGACTTATAGTAGTGTCGGGGAACGACCTCTCAGTCACGCTTCGCGCGACAGCTCCCCTGGGAGGGGAGCCAAGCGGGGAACGGCAGGTGCAGAAATTCCTCCAATATGCACGCGGCAGCCTTGGCTCCCCTTTCAGGGGAGCTGTCTGGCCGAAGGCCAGACTGAGAGGTCGTTCCCCGACATCGCTATGACGCTCTCCTTCCACCAGAAGTCAAGACCCCTGCCGTGTCCCCCCTACTCCCTACTGCCTACTCCCTACTCCCTCATCCCTTATTTTAAGTTTATGCGCATGTCACGGGGGAATGATTGACGGTTAGGAAGGGGTGTGATATACTTATACCAAATCCAATGGAGAAAGAGGTTTGATGCACTATGGCTAACATCGATCTGACCAAATATGGCATTACCGGCACCACCCAGATCATCCACAACCCCTCCTATGAGGATCTGTTCAAGGATGAGATGGACCCCTCCCTCACCGGCTACGACAAGGGCGTTATGACCGAGCTGGGCGCGGTGAACGTGATGACCGGCATCTACACCGGCCGTTCCCCCAAGGACAAGTACATCGTCATGGACGAGAACTCCAAGGACACCGTGTGGTGGACCACCGAGGGCTATCCGAACGACAACCATCCCATGTCTGAGGAAGTGTGGGCGGAGGTCAAGAAGCTGGCCAAGGACGAGCTGTCCGGCAAGAAGCTGTACGTCGTGGACGCCTTCTGCGGCGCGAACAAGGACACCCGCATGGCCATCCGCTTCGTGATGGAGGTCGCCTGGCAGGCCCATTTCGTGACCAACATGTTCATCAAGCCCAGCGCTGAGGAGCTGGAGAGCTTCGAGCCCGACTTCGTGGTCTACACCGCCTCCAAGGCCAAGTGCGAGAACTACAAGGAACTGGGCCTGCGGTCCGACACCGTGGTCGCCTTCAACGTCTCCTCCCGCGAGCAGGTCATCATCAACACCTGGTACGGCGGCGAGATGAAGAAGGGCATGTTCTCCATGATGAACTACTATCTGCCGCTCAAGGGCATTGCCGCCATGCACTGCTCCGCCAACACCGACATGAACGGCGAGAACACCGCCATCTTCTTCGGCCTGTCCGGCACCGGCAAGACCACCCTGTCCACCGATCCCAAGCGCCTGCTGATCGGCGACGACGAGCACGGCTGGGACGACAACGGCGTGTTCAACTTCGAGGGCGGCTGCTACGCCAAGGTCATCAACCTGGACAAGGAGTCCGAGCCCGACATCTACAACGCCATCAAGCGCGACGCGCTGCTGGAGAACGTGACCGTGGACGCCAACGGCAAGATCGACTTCGCCGACAAGTCCGTCACCGAGAACACCCGCGTGTCCTACCCCATCGAGCACATTGAGAAGATCGTCAAGAACGTCAATCCCGTCTCCGCCGGCCCCGCCGCGCAGAACGTGATCTTCCTGTCCGCGGACGCCTTCGGCGTGCTGCCCCCGGTGAGCATCCTGACGCCCGAGCAGACCAAGTACTACTTCCTGTCCGGCTTCACCGCCAAGCTGGCCGGCACTGAGCGCGGCATCACCGAGCCCACCCCCACCTTCTCCGCGTGCTTCGGCCAGGCCTTCCTGGAGCTGCATCCCACCAAGTACGCTGAGGAGCTGGTGAAGCGCATGGAGATGTCCGGCGCGAAGGCCTACCTGGTCAACACCGGCTGGAACGGCACCGGCAAGCGCATCTCCATCAAGGACACCCGCGGCATCATCGACGCCATCCTGGGCGGCGCGATCCTCAAGGCGCCCACCAAGAAGATCCCCTACTTCAACTTCGAGGTGCCCACCGAGCTGGAGGGCGTTGACACCGGTATCCTCGATCCCCGCGACACCTACAAGGACGCCTCCGAGTGGGATACCAAGGCCAAGGATCTGGCCGGCCGCTTCATCAAGAACTTCGTCAAGTACGAGTCCAACGAAGCCGGCAAGGCCCTGGTCGCCGCCGGTCCCCAGCTGTAAGAAGCAGCAAACCAACGAAAACCCCTGTCCCGCGCGGACAGGGGTTTTTGTTGGTTTGAGGCATTTGGCATCAGGCATCAGTCGGGGGACGGCAGATGCTATTATTTCTATTGGAGCCCTGCGGGAAACAGGTTGTTTGCAGGGATAGGGGGACGACCTCTCAGTCGCAGACTTCGTCGGCGACAGCTCCCCTGAGAGGGGAGCCAAGAGGAACGACATTGCGTCAGCCTTGGCTCCCCTTTCAGGGGAGCTGTCAGCCGGCAGGCTGACTGAGAGGTCGTTCCCCGCAACTCCGGCTAATGCCTGATGCTTTATTTTACCCCGACAGATTCAACTCAAATATCTCCCCGCCGGGGCGTAGACCGTTCTCACGTCCTGCACGACCCGGGGCTCGTACATGGCTTCGGCCTCGGCAGCCTCGAGGGTGAAGGCGGAGACCTCGTAGGCGGAGCGGGTGAGTGTCTCGCCGCTGTCCAGCAGCTTCTGGTATTCCCGGGACTGGAGCCGCCCGGTCAGCCGCACCCGGTCGCCCACGGCGAAGCGGGAGGCGTACTGGGCGTTGCGGCCCCAGGCGATGCAGGGGATGTAGTCGCTCTTGCCGAAGGCGCGGTTCACCGCCAGCATCATGTCGCAGATCTCCCGCCCGAACGGCGTGGACCGGTACACCGGCGGCTTGCACAGCGCCCCGGTCAGGCTCACCCGATTCAGCGTGTCGTTCTCGTTGGTCTGGCTCATGCCCTGCACGAACAGCGTCACCATCAGCCGCCCCGCGCCGTCGACGACCTTGTTGTAGGACCGCACCTGCCCGCTGACCAGCATCAGCTGGCTCCGGTCCTCCGGCAGCAGCGCCATCAGCTTGCCTGGGATGGTCACCGGCAGCCGGTCCACCGTCCCCGACAGCCGCCGCACCGCCAGGATGCCCGTGTAAAACGGCTCGTTCATCACCTCATGACTCAATTCCAGCTCGCCCTCGAGTCGCCCCGTGGCGATGATTCGGTTGTTCGGATTTTCCATCGTATCCCCTCCGGTCGTGATATTGTGATATTTCTTCGGGTCCCGGCCCAGGCGCAAACGCCCCGCCTGTTGCCCTGCCCGGTAATCAATATATGCATCTACAGGCACAGATATGCCTATAAGAACATATGTTCGATACAGGCATTATAGCACGGATGGGGAGATTTGTAAAGGGGGGTATGCGGGAATAATGGAGAATTGAGAATGGAGAATGGAAAATGGATGTGGAAATCCTTGCGGATTTCGTAACTATTCAGTCGCCCAAGGATGACTCCCTCAGTCAGCCTTTGGCTGCCAGCTCCCTCTGAGAGGGAGCCTTAACAGGAGTCCAAGCCTCCCTCACTGAGGGAGGTGGCCCGCGAAGCGGGTCGGAAGGAGTCCGTGACTGAACAGTTATAAAAAGACTGTAGACAAGACTTACAGCGTCGCTTATAGTGCCCGGTCAAACAAATCCGCAGGATTTGCACCACCATTTTCCATTTTCCATTCTCTATTTTCCATTCTCCATTTTCCATTCTCCATTTCCAACGCTCTTTCCGGAACCTTTTCCCTCTCCCGCGCGTCTAACTCATCAGACCCAACAGACATCAATCAGGAGGGACCCAACATGAAAAGAGCAGCGGCACTACTGATCGCGGTGTGCCTGCTTCTGCTGGCGGGCTTCGCGGTGGCGGAGCAGCCGGTGGAGCGCAGCGGCGCGCTGGCGGCCTATGTGGACGGCCTGGGCGGGCTGTTCCTGCCCGGCAACCAGAAGGCCATCAACACCGCCCCCGCGGATAAGCTCATCTCCATCGACCCCTACCGGGTGTTGTTCACCTCCCGGCAGGCGGACGGCACGGACGATCTTTACATGATCGACCTGGGCGGCTTTGCCGAGACCCGGCTGGCCCGGGGCGTGCACGCCGCGGTGATGGCCGACGAGGACACGCTGTACTACGTGCCCGCCGCCAGCCGCGCCCAGCTGTGGCGCATGTCCATGAACGACATGACCCCCCGGCTGGCCTACACCGCCGCCGAGCCCATCGACCGTCTGGTGAACACCGCCGAGGGCGTGGTGTTCGACCAGGTGGACGGCATGGGCGCGATGGTGTACGCCGCGCGCACGGACAGCTTCGAGCGCTACGCCCGGGCGCTGCCCGCCGCCACGCTGCTGACGGACGCCTATGAGCTGATCCTCTCCGACGGGGAGCTGACCCTCAAGAGCGCCGCCAGCCTCACCGAGGAGATCATCGACACCGGCGTCATCGACTTCGCGATGCTGGACGGCAACGTCTACTACCTGGCCAACACCGGCAGCGCCACCCGCCTCAAGGGCTACGACCCCGCCGCCATGACCTGGCAGGTGGTGCTGACCCTCGAGCCCGACGTGGACCGCCAGCTCACCGCCTCGGCGGAGAAGCTGTTCATGCACAAGGGCGCGGAGCTCTACACCGTCAACCTCCAGACCCGGACGCTGGACGCGTTTAAGCAGCTGGGCGGCGCGATCCCCCAGCTCGACGGCTACACCTTCGAGGGCTACAGGCTCTACGGCATGGACGGCCAGCTGAACGTGTACGCCGAATACTCCGAGGGCGCGCCGGACTTCAGCTTCATCGAGTTCACCTCCGCCTCCGACAGTCAGACCAGCGTCTCCCGCCTGGTGACGACCTATCCCCTCGACGGGGAGGAGCCCGCGTGGACCTATCTCAAGCCCGCGAAGCAATACAGCCCCCTCGCCCGGGGCAGCCGCGGCCAGGCGGTCAGCGCCATCCAGCAGCCGCTGTACGATCTGGGCTACTATGACTACTATATCGACGGCATCTTCGGGCCCCGCACCCAGTACGCCGTGGAGCTTTTGCAGGCCGATCTGAACCGCCCGGTCAACGGCGTGGCGGACTCCGAGCTGCAGCGCATGCTCATCGAGGGCGCGCTGCCCCACTACGACGCCTACATGGCCCTGACCCGCGGCAACCGCGGCATGCGCGTGCAGATCATGCAGGAGCGCCTGCGCGATCTGGGCTATCTGGCCGACGCCGCCGACGGCATCTTCGGCTCCAACACCCAGCGGGCCGTGCAGCTGTTCCAGTCTGAGAACGGCCTGAACGTCTCCGACGGGGCCACCCGCGAGACCCTCAAGCTGCTCTACTCCGACGGCGCGCAGCGCTGCATGAGCTACATCGACCTGTATCGCGGCTACACCGGCTACCGCGTGCGGGAGCTGAACAACCGCCTGGAGGCCCTCTACTACCTGGAGGACAACCCCGGCAGCAGCTACACCGCCGCCACCGCCGAGGCCGTGCGGGCCTTCCAGCGCTCCGCCGGTCTGTCCGTGGACGGCAACGCCACCGCCCGGGTGCAGCGCCGCCTGTTCAGCGCCTACGCCCCCGAAGCGCCCGGCTACATCACCCTGCGCCGCGGCGACGAGAACACCCGCGTGGCCGAGCTGCAGCGCCGCCTGAAGCAGCTGAACTACTTCTCCGGGGCCATCACCGGCTACTACGGCGCGTCCACCGAGAAGGCCGTGATCCTGTTCCAGCGCCAGTCCGGGCTGAACGACACCGGCATCGCCAACGTGCGCACCCAGACCCTGCTGTACCGCAGGGACGCGCCGACCTACGTCGCGCCCACGGTCATCGGCGCCCCGGTGATCAGCGTCAAGCCCTACGCCTACATTGAGAAGAACATCTACTGCATCACCGACGACACCTCCGACACCGGCTACATCACCTTCAGCTGGTACGCCGAGGGCGATGTGGAATCCTACCACGTCCGCATCCAGGACGGCGACGGGCACACCGTGTTCGACGAGGACACCCTGCTCAGCCGCACCGGCGTGTCCCTGTGGACGCTGGACTACGACGATCCCTACACCATGACCGTCACCGCCTACCCCGAGGACGGCAACAGCCGCCACGTCACCAGCGCCAAGCTGCGGTTCATGCGCGTGGACATCCCCGAGGAGCCCGTGGAGCCGCCCATCGGCGACGTGGAGACCCCGGAGATCACCCTTGAGCCGGTCACCCGCGTGCAGGACGGCATACAGTTCGTGGCCCCCGGCAAGGTGATCTTCGGCTGGCACGCCGACGGCGAGGTGGACAGCTACTACGTCGAGGTGCTGGATTCCGACGGCGACACCGTCATGAGCCTGAACACCCGCGACGAGCAGGCCACCGTCAAGACCGACGACCTGCTGGTGGGCGAGGTCTACACGCTTTTCGTCTACGCCATCCCCACCAACGGCACCCTGGAGGACGCCGCCGTGAACGCCGAGCAGTTCGCGCTGGAGGACGCCTCCATCCCGACGCCCAGCCCCGAGCCGCCCGAGGACGTGCCGCTGATGCGGCCCGACGAGGTGCCCGCCACGCCCGCGCCCGAGGAGGACGAGGTGGAGGCCACGCCCACCCCCGAGCCCGTGCCCGAGGCCACGCCCGTGCCCACCCCCGAGCCCACGCCCGTGCCCGAGGTGACCCCGGAGCCGGAGCAGCCCGAGCAGCCTGAGCAGCAGGAACCCGAACAGCCCGAGCAGCAGGAGCAGTCCGAAGCCGAGCAGCCGGAAAGCGAACCCGAGCAGCCCAAGCCGGAAAAGGTCCTGGCCGAGCCTCAGCCCGTCATCACCCTGGAGCCCCAGGTGGCCGCGCCCAACGCGCCCGTGCCCGAGCTGTCCTTTGAGACGGTGGTGGACGAGGAGGACGGCGTGACCTTCCTGGCCAACGATACCGTGCGCCTGATGTGGCAGGCCGACGGCGCGATCGGCTACGAGGTGAACGTCACCAACGGCAATGGCGACGTAGTGGCCCACGCGGTCACCGAAAAGACCGCTCTGTCCGTCAAGCCCGAAAACCTGAACCCCGGTGAGGTTTACACCCTGAACGTGGCTCCCATCCTGGTGGATACCGCCGACTGGGAGGCCGCCGCCAGCGCCCGCTTCGCCATGGCCCCGGCCAAGGCGGAAGCGCCCGACGAGGTCCCGGTCGTCCAGGAAGCCCCCGAGGAGGAGGCGCCTGACGAGACGGAGGAGGTCCCCGACGAATCGGCGGAGGAGGCCCCCAAGGCCGCGCCCCAGGAGGACTACGACGAGGAGGACTACGCAGAGGAAAACGACGCGGAGGAAAACGACGCGGAGGAATCCTACGAGGAAGAATCCTACGACGAGCAGCCCTATGTAGAGGAGTCCTACGCGGAGGAGTCCTTCGAGAAGAAGCCCGCCGCCCAGGAAGCCTACGACGAGGAGCCCTATGTTGAGGAGGACACCGCCGCCGATGAAGCGGAGGAGGAGGTCTACGAGGACGAGGACGTCTACGTCGAGGGTGACATCGACGCTGCGGAGGCGGAGGAATCGAGCGATGCCGACGCCCCGCTGACCGTGACCGCCGAGTCCGACCCGGAACTCATCGCCCGGCTCCAGGACCGCCTGACCGGCTGGGGCTGGCTCGAAGCCGACACCTTCGAGCGCGGCGAGCTGGACGGCGCGACCCTCCAGGCCGTGCGCGACTTCCAGGCCTGGTATAACGACGCCTACGGCGCGGCCCTGCCCCAGGCTGCCGCCTCCGTGGACGCCGCCACCACCGCCCTCCTGCTCAACCAGGACGGCGACGTGTACGCCAAGTAAGCACCCGCGGCGGGCGCATTGCGCCCGCCGCGAACGCATCCGCTCAGTTTTGCCGTGATAAACAGGTATTTGCCTGAATTGAGAATGGAAAATGGAGAATGGAGAATCCATGTAGAAATCCTTGCGGATTTCTTTGATTAAAAAGACCATCAACAAGCGTAACAATGCCACTTACAGTGTTTAATTGTAACTGTTCAGTCGTTGACTCCTTCCGACCCGCTTCGCGGGCCACCTCCCTCAAAGAGGGAGGCTTTTGGGGCCCCGTCCAGGCTCCCGTCCAGGCGCTGTCAGCCGCAGGCTGACTGAGGGAGTTGAGGGAGCTGTCAGCCGCAGGCTGACTGAGGGAGTCATCCCTGAGCAACTGAATAGTCACGTTTAATCAAACAAATCCTCAGAATTTGTACCGTCATTTTCCATTGTCCATTCTCCATTTTCAATTCAGCATCAGCCCTCCAAAGGAGCAACAACCATGGATCGTTTGAAAGCCCGGCTCACAGCCTACCGTCCCTGCAACGCACAGGAGGCCTCGGACAGGGCGCTGATGCTTCGGGCGCTGGACACGCTGGCATGCCCGCTTAAACGGGAGAACGGGTTTGCCCACTTCACCGCCTCCGGCTGGATCGTGAATCCCGCACGGGACAGGGTGCTGATGGCCTGGCACAACATCTACCGCACCTGGGCCTGGACCGGCGGTCACGCGGACGGCGAGGCCGACCTGCTGGCGGTGGCGCTGCGGGAGGCGGCGGAGGAGACGGGGCTCGAGGACATCGCACCCGTGTCCCCGGAGATCTACTCCGTGGAGATCCTCCCGGTGAACGCCCACGTCAAGCGGGGCCAATTCGTCTCCGCCCACCTGCACCTGAACGTCACCTATCTGCTCACCGCCGACGACACCCGCCCCCTCCGGGTCAAGCCCGACGAAAACAGCGCCGTCGCCTGGCTCCCCCTCGACCAGGCCGCCGACAACAGGGACGAGCCGTTCATGGCGGTGATCTACAGGAAGCTCAACGACAAGCTGAGAAACGCGCCCCGGTAAGGGGCGCGCGATAAAAAATGGAGAGTGGAAAGTCACCGACCACCGGTCCCGCCGGTGGTTTGATTTTCCACTCTCCATTTTATGCGCAGCAGCCGTCCGAGGATCACCCCATCTGCTCGCCGACCACCATGCAGAGGTAGGCGGCGGCGGCGTCGAAGCGGGCGTCGTGGTAGTGGTCGCCGCCGCCGTACCATTTTTTGCAGCGGGCGGCGATGAAATCCGGGGTGAGGCCGAAGTGGTTGCAGAGCTCCTCCAGCCGCGGGGGCTTCAGGACGTTGGGATTTTGCTTGAGGGGGATGTGGGCCTCCTCTGTGTAGTGCTTGAGGGTGCAGAAGATGGGATAGTTGGGCAGCGTCAGCCCGTAGCGCTGGAACTCCCGGCGGATGTACTTCACGTCGCCCGCCACGTCGTGGCCGATCACCAGCTTGCAGTCGACGAAGTCCCGGTAGATCTCGTCCATGCGGTCCTCGAACGTCTTGCCCTCCGACAGCCGCCACAGGTCGTGGACGCTCAGGCCGTGCACCTTGCGGGCGTAGCGGTTGACCGCCTTGGCGGGAAAATAGAAGTTCTTCCCCCGGATGCGCCGCCCTTCGATGATGATGTAGCTCAGCTGGATGATCCGGCTGGGGTGCATGCCGTCCAGCTCCACATCCACCGCGATCCACTTCTCCGGTTTCTTGAAAAGGCTCCTGAATATATTCTTCACGGTATCGACTCCGTATTCTCAACGTGATAACATTTCTATTATACACGCTGAAGGGGAAAGATGCAAGCATTTATTTGGGGCAAAGGGCTGCGGCTCTGCCATGCGCGCGTACGACAAACGGAAAGTCAAATTGAAAATGGAGAATGGAAAATGGAAAATGGCGGTGCAAATCCTGTGGATTTGTTTGATTACACACTATAAGCGAAGCTGTTACGCTCTCTATAATCAAAGAAATCCGCAAGGATTTCCACATCCATTCTCCCTTTTCCATTCTCAATTCTCAATTCAAACCACCCGGTCATGTTCTCCCTTCCCCCGGAATACACTGTTTCGACGACAGGGGGTGCGGGCATGAAGGAGACGCGGGTTTGGGTGCGGCGGGAGCGGCCTACGGCGCTGGCGTGGTCCATCGCGCTGGCGGTGACGATGCTGGCGGTGTACACGCTGACCTGGACCTCGGCGCGGCCACGGGCGGCGCAGGTGTCCGCCGCGCCGCGGGTGACCCGGGAGGTGGCCCTGGAGGCGCTGGAGGGCTGGTGCGTCACCCTCGGCGCGTTTGAGGACGCCGCCCGGGCGCGGGTGGAGGCCGCGGGCTGCGCCGGGCGTGGCGCGGCGGGCTGCGTGGTCGAGGCCGAGGGCGCGTGGCACGTGCTGGGGGCAATGTACGACAGCGAGCGGGAGGCCCGGCGCATGGCCGACAGGCTGCGGGAGAAGGACGGGCTCCAGGCGGAGGTGCTGCCCCTGCGCGCGGAGGCGATCCGGCTCCGCGTCACCGCGCCCGAGCCGCAGATCGAGCAGATCGAGGCCGCCGACACGCTGCTGACGGAGCAGGCCGTCCGGCTGGCGGACATCGCCCTGCGGCTGGATCGGGGCCAGCTCCAGCCCGACGCCGCCCGGACCCTCTGCGCCCTGACCGCCACCGAGGCCCAGGCCGCGGCGGAGAAGCTGTCCCTCTTTCCCGGCGCGGCGGACGATCCCCTCTGTGCCGGACTCACGCGCCGCCTGACCGCCCTCGCCGCCCAGCTCAACGCCGTGGCCCAGACCCGGCAAACCGCCCCCGCCGCCCTGTCCGGCATGATCCGGCTGGCGGGCATCGACGATTTCATCGGCCTTGCGGAGCTGCGGAAGGGGTGATGGGCGGGGAGGGTGGCAGGCGGCGCGCTATGCGCCCGTCTCCGCTTCCGTCAAAAACCGCAGCACGCCCGCCCACCACGGGAACAGTACCGCGTCGGTGGAGCGGAAGATCTCGTGCTTGGCGTCCCGGACGGTGAAGTGCTCGCCGCGGGGGACGCGGTCGATGAAGGCCTTCTGGGGGCCGGGGAGCACGGTGCCGTCGAGGGCGGCGGTGTAGAGCTGTATCCGCGCCCCGATCCGCTCCGGCGCGCCGGGGGCCAGGATCCGGCGGGTCACGTCGATGGATTCCAGGGTCCAGCCGTAGGTGGGGCCGTTGTTCTGAAACTCCGGGCGGTCGCGGCGCACGGTCTCGTACCAGTCGAAGCGGGCGCGCCCGTTGGCGGGGGCGGTGTCGAAGTCATCGGGATAGACGTAGGGTCTGGAGATGAATACGCGCCGCTTCCCCATGCCCAGAGCCCCGGCCCCGCCGCACAGCAGACGTCCCACCGGGATCGGAAGCACCTTCAGGTCCGGGGCGATCATTGGCGCGCACATGGCGGCGCGGTCGATGGCCGCGCCCCGGGGGTCCTCCAGGAAAAGCGCCGTCACCGCGCCGCCCATCGAGTGGCAGAAAATGCGGTGAGGGCGGGGCATCGGGGCGACCGCATCGGCGTACACGCGCCGCAGATCCTCCACGTAGTCGTCGAAGCGGTCCACGTGGGTCAGCGAGATGTCTTTAAGCCCCGGTGCGCGCCAGGACCGCCCGTGGCCCCGCTGGTCGTAGGCGACCACGCTCATGCCGTTTATAAGCAGCGAATGGATCAGCTCGGAAAACTTCTCCACGTTCTCCGTGAAGCCGTGGACGATCAGCACCGTCCCCCTGGGCGCGTCGGCGTCGAACCGGGAGACGAACAGCGCCCTGCCGTCCTTCCCCGAGACGCGCATATCCGTCCGCCGCGCGCCGATATAGGGCAGCGCCTCCCCCGCCATGGTCTCCGCGTAGCCCTCGGAAAAGATCAGCCCCGTCTCGTTAAAGCCGCGCATATCTGCGCCCCCTTTATTTGTTATTTTAATGGAGCGCATCCAGGCGGCGCCGACCGCTGGCAAGCGCTCCACGTTCCATTATTTAGGAGCCGTGCAGAAATTATTCATACAGAATGCGAAGGATGAATACGTCAGTGCAAGGCGGAGGGAGGCGTGCCGGGGCACGTTGACCGACGACAACGCCGCAATGGCGGATTCAGACAAGCATAATGTATGAATAATTTCTGCACAGATCCTTACTTCATGATCCTCCTGTAGACCTTCGCCTCGTCGTACACCATGAACAGCGCCCCGCCCAGCAGGCAGACCGCGGCGGCGGCGATGGCGGTGACGCGGTAGCCGAGGCCGGTCTCCTGGCCGATGGTAGCGAAGGCGGTCACCAGCAGCATGGCGATGGACTGGCCCAGCTTGAAGGCAAAGGTGCGGGCGGCATAGAACATGCCGCTGCGGTTCTCATGGGTCTCCAGGGCATCGTATTCGGCGATGTCCGCCACCACGGCCTGGGGCAGTATGCCGAAGATGGCCATGGCGGGCGACGCCACCGCGCAGAGGATATAGCCCTGCACCGCCGGCGGGATGGGCAGGCGGCTGCCGAAGCAGGCGGTGTAGACAAAGCTGGCGGTGAAGATCGCAAAGGCGCACAGTATGAGCTTCTTCTTGCCGAAACGGGGCGTCAGCTTGTTGATGGGTACGTAGAACAGCACCGACAGCGCCGTCATCAGCACGAAGTAGACCGTGGACATGCCCTCGTCCAGCTTCAGCAGGGACGTGACGAAGAAGGGCAGCGCCGTCTGGAACATGGTGATGCCCAGGAAGTAGGCGATATCCGAGGCCACGAACACCCTGAAGTCACGGTTGCGGAAGGTGGCGGCCAGAGAGCCCAGCGCGTTGGACTGGCTGGGCGCCGCGGTGACGTAATCCTTCTCGCGGATGGTGAACACCGGCACGAACATACACACCATGCCCAGCAGCGACATCGCCGTGAAGGTCACCCGTATGGCCGTGACCCGGGGCATGGCCTTCTCCAGCAGCCCCCAGACCACCGGGGCCACGTAGGCCACCGCCATGCCCGCGATGTAGGTGAAGGAGATGGCCGTGGAGATGGCCATGCGGGTGCTCTGGTCCGCGCCCAGCTCGGGAATCAGCGCGTTGTAGGGCGTGCAGTACAGGGTCATGCACAGGTAGAACGCCATCAGCATCAGAAACAGAAAGCCCGCGTTCACCCAGCTCTCGCCGTTCACCGGGGACCAGAAGGTCAGTATGCAGGACAGGGCAAAGGGGATGGCCGCCGCCCGCATGAAGGGGATGCGCCGCCCGTCCCTGGATTTGCAGCGATCCGACAGCGAGGCGATCAGCGGGTCGGTCACCGCGTCGAAGATGCGCCCGAAGGCCGTGATGGCCCCCAGCATCGTCAGGATCCCCAGCACCACGCGGCCCTGCGGCACGAAGATCGGCTGTCCCGCCGCCTGGGTCGCCAGGTCCGGTTGGTAGTAGTTCACCAGCCAGCTGGAGATCAGCGCGGCCAGCACCGACCATCCAAACTGTCCCACCGCAAAGCACCATACCTTGCCCGTAGAGAGCTTCTTCTTACCGTTCATCTGTACTTCCCCCTGTTGTGTTTTATTGGATACCGCAATTAACCGGCCCGACCCGATTCCCGCACCCGCTGCGCCACCGCCTCCGCTTCCTCGTCGGGGCGAAGCTGTCGCAGCGCGAGGATGAAGCGGCCCTCCCGGGCGGTGTAATCGCAGGTGACCAGCAGCAGCAGGCGGTCCCCATAGCGCAGATCCACCGGGCACGGCCAGAGGCTGCGGGCCTGGAGGCGCAGGGTATAAAGCTCAAAGCCCGTCTCGTCGAACAGGAACTGGCGCACGTCGAAATACCGGGCGTCGGCGGGGTCGGTGCTGGCGGCGAAGGCGGCCACGGGGACGTAGGTGCGATTCTCGTAGAGCGTATCGAACCGGACCAGCGGATGGGCCCGCAGATAGTCGCCGTCGCCGTAGAGGTGGAGGGGTCCGAACATGGACCCGTTTTTCATGTTGTGGCCGTATACGATCAGGCAGTCGTCCTCCGGGGTCAGCCGGTTGATGCCGTCCAGAAACAGCGCGCCCTCCTCCGCGGCCACCCCATCGAAGCTGTGGGTCAGGTAGTGGTCGTTGTCGTTGAGCCGCTGGACCACCGGCAGCGACAGCATGTCAGGCAGCTCCAGATAGCCCACCGTGTCCGGATTGTGCGCCAGCAGGGCCGCGAAGGATTCCTGCACCGGCGGCGGCGTGGGCAGCGAAAGGATCAGCGTGTCGGCCCCCGGCGTGGTCAGCGGCACGTCCACCGCCACCGGATCGGTGGGCAGGGGCGTCGCCGTCGGCGCAGGCGTCGCCGTCGGCGTCGATGTGGGCGTCACCGTCGGCGTCGATGTCGGCGCGGGCGTGAGCGTGAACGTCGGCGTCGGGGTCGGAGTGACTGTAGCCGTCGGCGTCGGGGTCGGCGTCGGCGTGGCCGTCACAGTCGGCGTGATCGTCACAGTCGGCGTGGCTGTAATCGTCGCCGTCGGCATCGGGCTCGATGTCGGCCCCGGCGTGGCCGTCACGACAGGCGTCCCCGCGGGCGTAGTCGTCATACCGGGCTCAACCGTGGCGGTGGACGCCGCCTCCTGGGGCGTGTACATCGTCTGATACCGTTTGGCATCCTCCCGCGTCCGGGCCCGATTGGCATACCAGCCCGCCACGTAGCCGCCCAGCGCCAGCGTCACCGCCGCCAGCAGCACGATCAGCGCCGTGGTCAACCGCCGCTCAAAGCTCCGCCTGTCCTTCCGCTTACCCATTCCGCACGCTCCAAGCACTATTATCGTAAGACCGTTCAGTGATGCGGGGCTTGTGCCAGGGAACAGGCAACAGGGAACAGGGAACAGGAATAGTTAGGCTGCGCAGGGGTGGCGATGCACCGCCCGCCCGGCAGTACATACCACGGCTCACGCATGAATGCGTGAGCCTGTCGCGCAAAATCTGCGGATTTTGCGCCCCAGTCGAAATCGCAAGCGATTTCTTTGTGGGAATCCACATGCACCGGCGAAGCCGGTACATGTGATTGAAACAGGTACGATTCCAATCCGTCTTGTCGAGCCTTTTCATTCATGCGTGGACCGTGCAGTACATACTGTTTCGTATTGACCGCCCCGACGATGCGCGCGGCAACCGCAAACTCAAATTCCCAATTCCCAATTCCCAATTCCCAATTAAAAACCCCATCATCCGCCGAACAGTCACTTCATCTCTACCATTATACATGCCCCAACGACGAAAAGCAAGCCAACCCCGATAAAAGGCACAAGCCCCGGTCCCCCCGTCCCCCTGTTCCCTTTTCCCTTTTCCCTTTTCCCTGTTCCCTTTTCCCTTTTCCCTGCTCACCATTTACCACATTAAACAAGTAATAATCTTGTAAACCCCGCGCCACACAGCTTTAACGGTTATTCTGTATAATAGGGACCGAACCTGCATGAATACGCATTAGGGAGGTATTATTATGCAAAAGCGCAGGCTGATACTGATGTCCGTCGTGGGAGTGATCCTGTTGCTGACGCTGGCGATTCCCGGGGCGCTGGCGGAGGAGGCCCAGGAGGCGAATCAGGTCACGTCCCCGTTTTACATGACCATCTGGTCGCTGCTGCCGCCGGTGATCGCCATCGCGCTGGCGCTGATCACCAAGGAGGTGTACAGCTCGCTGTGCGTGGGCATCGTAGCCGGCGGTCTGCTGTATTCCAACTTCAACCTGGAGGGGACGCTGAACCACGTGCTGGTGGACGGCATCGCCACCTCCCTGGCCGACATCTACAACGTCGGCATACTGTTCTTCCTGGTGATTTTGGGCATCCTGGTGATGCTGATGAACAAGGCGGGCGGCTCGGCGGCGTTCGGGCGCTGGGCGTCCCAGCGCATCAGGACCCGCGCCGGGGCGCAGCTGTCCACCATCGCGCTGGGCGTGCTGATCTTCATCGACGACTACTTCAACTGCCTGACGGTGGGCTCGGTGATGCGCCCGGTGTCGGACAAGAGCCGGATCTCCCGCGCCAAGCTGGCGTACCTCATCGACGCCACGGCGGCCCCGGTGTGCATCATCGCGCCGGTCAGCTCCTGGGCGGCGGCGGTATCCAGCTACGTGTCCGACGGCAACGGCCTGGCCCTGTTCATCAAGGCCATCCCCTTCAACTTTTACGCGCTGCTTACCATCGTGATGATGATCTTCCTGGCCATCACCGGGCTGGAGTACGGCCCGATGGCGCGGCATGAGCGCAACGCCATCGAGAAGGGCGACATCTTCTCCGGCAAGCGCACCGACGCTGCCGCCGCTGACGACGCCAGCAACCCCAAGGGCCAGGTGATCGACCTGGTGCTGCCCATCGCGGTGCTGATCGTCGCCTGCGTCATCGGCATGATCTACTCCGGCGGGTTCTTCTCCGGCGAGAGCTTCATCAACGCCTTCTCCAACGCCGACGCCTCCGTGGGCCTGATGATGGGCAGCGCGGTGACGCTGGTGCTGACTCTGATCTACTACGCCATCCGCCGCACCCTCTCCTTCAAGGAGATGATGGACTGCGTGCCCGAGGGCTTCAAGTCCATGGTGCCCGCCATCCTCATCCTGATCTTTGCCTGGAGCCTCAAGGCCATGACCGACAGCCTGGGCGCGAAGCAGTATGTTGAGATGGTGGTAAAAGGCTCCGCCGCGGGCTTCAAGTCCTTCCTGCCCGCCATCATCTTCCTGATCGCCGTGGGCCTGTCCTTCGCCACCGGCACCAGCTGGGGCACCTTCGGCATCCTCATCCCCATCACCCTGGGCGTGTTCCCGCTGACCGACCCGCTGGGCGTGGTGTGCGTCAGCGCCTGCATGGCCGGCGCGGTCTGCGGCGACCACTGCTCCCCCATCTCCGATACCACCATCATGGCCTCCGCCGGCGCCCAATGCGACCACGTCACCCACGTGTCCACCCAGCTGCCCTACGCCCTCACCGTGGCCGCGGTCAGCTTCGTCGCCTACATCGTCGCGGGCCTCGTCCCCAATGCCTTCATCGCCCTCCCCGTCGCCATCGCCCTGATGCTCGGCGCGCTGGTGCTGATGCGGAAGATCATTAAGGAGTAGGATTGGGAATTGGGAATTGGGAATTAAAAACAGTGCTGCCGCGCACTCTGTAGGGGCCGCCCCTGCGGAGACGCGGCAGCAGCCATTCCTGTTCCCTGTTCCCTGTTCCCTTTCCCCTGTTCCCTGTTCCCTCACCCCCCAAATATTATCTTTCTCGAAATTACCTTGCCTTTTTTGCCCGTTTAAGGTATACTGCTATCACCCGGAGGGGCGAAGGCGCTCCAGGCCGGGCGAGGAGGCGAGCGCATGGCAATTACCATCAAGGACGTGGCGCGGCGGTGCGGCATGTCCATTTCCACGGTCAGCAAGGTGTTCAACGGCTACCCGGACATCAGCGAGGACACCCGGAAGCAGGTGCTGAAGCTGGCCCGGGAGATGGGCTATCAGCCCAACGCGCTGGCGCGTGCGCTCAAGACCAACCGGTCCTACAACCTGGGCGTGCTGTTCGTGGACGAGAACACCAGCGGACTGACCCACCCCTTCTTCGCCGCGATGCTCAACGCCTTCAAGTCCGAGGCGGAGGCCCACGGCTACGACATCACCTTCATCAACCACAACATCGGCACCTCGGAGATGACCTACCTGGAGCACTGCCGCTACCGCAATGTGGACGGAGTGTGCCTGGCCTGCGTGGATTTCTATTCCGCAGAGGTGGCCGAGCTGGTGAACAGCGACATCCCCAGCACCACCGTGGACCACGTGTTCAACAACCGGCCCTGCATCGCCTCGGACAACCGCACGGGCATCCGCATGCTGGTGGAGTACGCCGCGGGGCTGGGGCACCGGCGCATCGCCTACATCCACGGCCAGCGCAACTCCTCCGTCACCGAGACCCGCATCTCCGGGTTCTACCGGGCCATGGAGGCGCTGAAGCTGAACGTGCCCGACGGCTACGTGCTGGAGGGCCGCTACGACGACGCCCCCGCCACCCGACGCCTGACCGCCGCGCTGCTTTCCCGCGCCGACCGGCCCAGCTGCATCCTGCTGCCCGACGACGCCTCCTATTTCGGCGCGCAGGAGGCCGTGCGCGAGCTGGGGCTCAGCCTGCCCGGGGACGTGTCCCTGGCCGGGTACGACGGCATCCGGCTGACCCAGTCCCTCCATCCCCGGCTGACCACCGTGGCCCAGGATTCCGAAGCCATGGGCCGTCAGGCCGCCCTGCGCCTCATCGACCGCGTGGAGCACCCCAACACCGCCCCCGCCGAGCTGGTCACCGTGCCGGTCAAGCTGCTCGAGGGCGCGACGGTGGTGCGGTGGGACGGAAATTAGGAATTGGGAATTGGGAATTGGGAATTGAAATAGCTTGGCTGCGCAGGGGCGGCGATACGCCGCCTGCCGGGTAATACGTATTGATTCAGTATCGGGCGGGCGACACATTGGCCGCCCCTACAGAGTTCGCGGCAGCCGCTATTTTTAATTCCTATGTAACTGTTCAGTCGCGGACTCCTTCCGACCCGCTTCGCGGGCCACCTCCCTCAAAGAGGGAGGCTTTTGGGCTCCCGTGCAGGCTCCCGTAAAGGCTC
>CADCAS010000031.1 GCA_902799465.1 uncultured Eubacteriales bacterium | reverse complement strand
CTGCCTCGGCAGGTATCACAATTGGGTTACGCCCTCTGGCTCCAGGAATCTTTGGGCTACCGCAGTTTCGTCGTTTACAGAAATCTTTGAACAGGGCCTGGCTCTGCTGCGCAGGGGCAGCGCATCGCCATCTCCTGTTCCTCGTTCCCCTTTTCCCTTTTCCCTTTTCCCTGTTCCCTTCTCCCTGTTCCCTATTCCCTCTTCCCTAAAAAAAATTTGTGCCGGGATTGCATTTCATTTTAACTTGTGTTATAATACAGTAAAATTTGAGTATAAGGGAGGAATTCCCTGTTTTCACGGAAAGGAAGTGAATATATGAATATTGGAATGCGGCTGCATGAAGCGCCGGGCGAATCGTTTTGGGAGCGCCTGGAATTCGCGCGGGAATGCGGCTATAAAAACGTATGCTTCGACCCGGAGGCGGTGCTGCCGGAGTTCACGGCGTCGGACGCGCCCAGCCGGCTGGACGTCCACGCGGCGGAGCAGGTGCGGTGCGCCTTCAAATTAAAGGGGCTGCGCTGCTCGGCGGTGATCTGCGACTGCGACCCCGCCGCCCCGGACGCCGAAGCGGTGTACGGGGCCTATCTGCGGTTTGCGAAGTATCTGAACGCGCCGCTGTCCTGCCACCGCCTGACGCCGGAGAACGCCGCACGCCCCGTGGCCTGGGCCGCCGCGGCGGGTGTCAGCCTGGTGGTGCCCCGCGCGCCTCAGGCCCTGGCGCTGTTCCCCGACGGCGTGCGCCAGAGCCTGGAGCTGCCGGGCACGCCCCTTCCCCCGCTCAGGCCCGAGTGGGGCGCCAGGGTCACCTCCCTGCTGCTGCCCGCCGACGCCGTGATGGAGGGCGACCCCGCCGTGGCCTCCTATCTGCGCCTCGCCGTGTCCCGCGACCTGCCCGTGCTGCTGGCCGGCATCGCCGAGACCACCGCCGAGCGCGCCCGCGAGCTGGCCGAGGACGCCGCCCGCATGCAGATGGCCGCCAACGGCAGATGACAAACCACAAAAGGACGCGGTCCCACATTTTCGGGATCGCGTCCTTTTGCGCGCTTAAAGGGAGGCGGCTGAATTGATAATGGAGAATGGAAAATGGATAATGGCGGTACAAATCCCTGCGGGATTTGTTTGATTTCAAGTAACTGTTCAGTCCTGCATGGAGATTTAGCGAGGTGACGGGGGACCTCATCCGACCTCCGCTTCGCTCCGGCCACCTTCCCCAGAGGGGAAGGCAAAATACCGGCTGACGCTATCCCAAAGCCTTCCCCTCTGGGGGTTCGAGCGCACGGAAAACAGTCCAGTGGACTGTTTTCAGCGAGAACGGGCCGGCAGGCCCCGGATAGGTGGCAGCCCTAAGGGCTGACGGATGAGGTCCTTCGTCATCCCGCCAATCCTCATTTATTACAGTGGGACTGAATAGATACGATTTCAACACGATAAGCAACGTTGTTGCGCTCATATACGGTTATTCATCAAAGAAATCCGCAAGGATTTCCACATCCATTCTCCATTCTCCATTTTCCATTTTCAATTTTATCCCCCGCCCCATCCCATTCCTTCTATAATATAATCCCCTCCGCATCCCGCGCGGCAGCCGTCGCCCCTTTTCCCTTTTGCCTGTTCCCTTTTCCCTTGATCTTCTGTGACGATTTCGTGCCGCCAATTTGAAACTATTTTGAAACCTGCCAAAATGGGCCAAAATCGGGGGTTTCGAGTTTGCAAAGGTCTCAAAATCCATGTATAATACAGTTATGTTCGACTATGGTATGATAACGGAAGACCCGGATAGGATGTGTCAACGACAGATATGAAGACGCAAATTGCTGCCATTGAGTTTGGGACCTCGAAGATCGTGACGATGATCGCGCAGTCGGGCGGCATGGACCGGCTGGACATCATCGGCTCCGGCACCGTCCCCTACGATGGCTATTCAGACGGCGACTGGAACACGCCCGGCCAGATGATCCAGCGCGTGGGCGACTCCATCGCCGCGGCGGAGCTGGAGGCCAACGCCAAGATCAAGGAGATCTACGTGGGCGTGCCCGGCGAATACATTCACGTGCGCTCCTGCGAGACCGAGGTGGAGCTGCCGGAGGGCGTGGTGGACGAGGCCGCCATCAACGCCTGCCAGGACGCCGCGGCGGACATGCTGAAGATCGGCGAGTCCGGCGGACTGGTGATGCACCGCACGCCCAGCTGGTTCATCGTGGACGACGGCAAGAAGACCATGTCCCCCGGCGGGCGCGGCACGCGCCTCAGGGCGCTGACCACCTTCGTCATCGCCGATCCCCAGTTCATCGAGGACGTGTCCGAGATGCTGGGCCAGCATGACATCACCATACTGGGGTTCCTCTCCCCGTCCTTGGGCGAGAGCCTGCTGGTGCTGTCGCTGGAGGAGCGGGACCGGGGCGCGCTGCTGATCGATGTGGGCTACCTGAACACCGAGATCAGCGTGGTGGAGGGCGACGCCATCGTCTACCACGCCATACTGCCCCGCGGCGGCGGCCACATCACCGCCGATCTGGCCATGGGCCTGCGCATCCCGATGCGCGCGGCGGAGCAGATCAAGCGGAATTACGTGTTCAATCCCGACGAGTTCGACATGGACTCCTTCTCCGAGGTCTATGACGAGAGCGGACGCCGCAAGACCTTCCCCCGCAAGGTGGTGGGCGAGATCGTGGACCAGAGCTTCAAGGAGCTGACGGACATGATCGATATGACCATCTCCAACGACGCCGGGCAGCTGCTGGGCAAGCGCTCCCAGGTGTACCTCACCGGCGGCGGCATCGCGCTGATGCGCGGCGCGCGGGAGGCGCTGGCGGCGGCCATCGGCCGTCCGGTCAAGATCTCCGCGGCCAAGTCCTCCAAGCTCAACAGCCCCGTCTACGCCTCGGCGCTGGGGCTGGCCGACCTGATCTTCGACTCCATCGAAGGCCAGGCCGAGGCCGAGGAGAACCTGGGCAGCAAGATCCGGAGCATTTTCAGCCGCAACTGACATCATCCCGCAAGCGCGGGCTTTGAATAGATTCTATATTACCATTGACGAGGGGGATGCCTTGTGCTTGAATTTGAAATGAACAATCCCGAAACCAACAACGACATGGACGATATCAACTTCGCCTCGATCAAGGTCGTGGGCGTGGGCGGCGCGGGCACCAACGCCGTCAACCGCATGGTGGACGCGGGCCTCAAAGGCGTGCAGTTCATCGCGGTAAACACCGACAAGCAGGCGCTGAAGCTGTCCCGGGCCGACGCCGTGATCCAGATCGGCGACAAGCTCACCAAGGGCCTGGGCGCCGGCGCGCAGCCCGAGGTGGGCCAGAAGGCCGCCGAGGAGAGCCGCGAGGAGATCGCCAACACCTTAAAGGGCTCCGACCTGGTCTTCGTGACCTGCGGCATGGGCGGCGGCACCGGCACCGGCGCGGCCCCCGTCATCGCCGAGGTCGCCCGCGATATGGGCATACTCACCATCGGCGTGGTCTCCAAGCCCTTCATGTTCGAGGGACGCCAGCGCATGAAGAACGCCGAGGCCGGCATCGAGCGCCTGAAGGCCAATGTGGACACCCTCGTGGTCGTGCCCAACGACAAGCTGCTCAGCGTGGTCACCAAGGGCACCACCATGACCGAGGCCTTCCGCATCGCCGACGACACCCTGCGCCAGGGCATCCAGGGCATCTCCGACCTGATCGCCGTGCCGTCCCTGATCAACCTGGACTTCGCGGATGTCCGCACCGTCATGCAGAGCCGCGGCCTGGCCCACATGGGCATCGGCATCGGCAAGGGCGAGAACCGCATGATCGAGGCCGCCCAGCAGGCCATCTCCAGCCCGATGCTGGAGACCTCCATCGACGGTGCGCGGGCCGTGCTCATCAACATCACCGGCGGCCCCGACACCTCCATCATCGACATCAACGAGGCCGCCCAGAAGATCACTGCCGCCGCCGACCCGGAGGCCAACATCATCTTCGGCGCGGGCATCGACGAGAATCTCACCGACGAGGTGAAGATCACCGTCATCGCCACCGGCTTCGAAAAGACCCCCTTCTCCGGCGTCAAGCCCTCCGTGAGCCGCGACCTGGACGCCGACGACGAGGAGCCCGTCTCCGAGAGCCGCTCCTCCCGCTTCGTGGACGAGGAGCCCGTCTCCCCCATCTTCGAGCGCCGCTCCACCCGCACCGCCCGCGAGAGCGCCGACACCGGCTATACCTCCAGCCGCGAGCGCCGCAGCGCCGAGGCCACCCAGCCCCGCCGCGCGCCCCGCGTCTACCAGGAGGACGGCGTCTCCGAGCCGCCCCGCACCCAGAACCGCCGGGGCTTCACCCCCGACGTGCCCTCCTTCATGCGGAAGAAGAGCCAGTAAATCGGTTATAGAAGGGCCAGCCGTCTGCACGACGGCTGGCCTCATTTTATGCCTCTGTCTGCGCTTCGTTCATGTACTTCATGAACTCCGCCTCGGTCATGTTCGCTTCCTCGGCGGCCTCTTGTAATGTCAATCGGTTCTTGCGCACCATGCTGACGAGGGTTTTGATGATTCCTTCCACCAGGCCTTCCTTGCGGCCTTCTTTTCGGCCTTCCCGCCTGCCGTCCTCTTTGAACAGCTCCATGGTGGCGGCTTCGTCGTATTCGGTCAACAGCATGCCCTTCACCTCCGATCTGTGGGCCAACAAAAAGGGTCTTATGGCGAACGATTCCGGGAGCTCCGACACAGCGCGGTCGATGGCGCTGTCAAGGTCCTCCCGCTTTTTGTTATCGCGGATGCGCTTTACCAGCCACGCATACTCCCGCAACGGGGCGCAGGCTTCCAGCAACGCGCCATTTCTGCCATAGTTGACATTGAGCATGCGGACACACACCTCAATGTCGGACTTGGCTCCCTGGGGGAAGGAGTCGCTCAGCCGAAGCTCGGTGACATCCGCAGCCTCCCGCTCTCCGTTGTAGAACACCACGAGTCTGGGCACGGGCAGCTCCAGCAGCGTGCTGCCGTATTTGTTCAGCTTGTGCTCCACGACATATCTCTCGTACAGATTGCCCGCGTATTGCAGCATGCGCAGCGGCATGTTGGGGTTATAGCTGGACTGCTGCTCGTACAGGTGCATCTCCTCGGAAATCAGGAAGGACACGTCGTTGTGCATGCCCAGATACATGACCTCGCGGATGGTGGTGATCTGTATGGCGCTGGGATCGGTGTAATCCGAGCCGTTGACGGCATTGTACAGGCTCAGCGTCCACGCACGGTTTTCCTCCGCGCCAAATATGAAATTGAACAGCCTGTCACGGTACTGTCGCTGATCCTCCGCCATAAGCATCCCTCCGCCTATAGTATAACCCCAATTTCATGCCAATGCAAGTCCTTTTCATATCAGCGTCCAAAACGCCTCCGCCGCGGCTTCGATGATCGCGTCGTCGAAGCAGTAGTCGGCGGTGTGGAGGCCGGGGTGGGATTCGCCGATGCCGATGCCGAAGAACGTGCCGGGCATGGCCTTGAGGTAGTGGCCGAAGTCCTCGGACCAGCTCATGGGCTCGGGAAGGAGGCGGACAGGGAGGCGTGCGGCGCTCCACCGGGCCAGGGCCTCGTCCACAGCCCCGGGGGTATTGGTGGTGTCGGGGAAGACGTCGCGGCTGTGGTAGGCGGCGGTCATGGTCAGCTCCGCGCAGCCCCGGTCGATGAAATCCCGGAGTCTTTGGGCAAGGGCCTCGATGTCGACCTGCCGGTCGCCGCGCAGGGTGAGGCAGAGCCGTCCCTCGGCGGCGGCGAGGCCGAAGTTTTCTCCGCCCAGGCGCAGGCCGATCACGGTGGCCATCAGGACGCGGTCATCGCCCTGAAGAATATCCTCGATGAACCGGGGCAGCCGCAGCACGGCTTCGCAGAGCACCGCGGCAGGGTTCGCGCCCTGGTCGGGATAGGCGGCGTGGGCGGGCCGACCCTGTACGTCGGCGATGAAGCCCTGGGAGGCCCGGGCGAAGCAGCCCCTTCGGGCCAGCACGGTCCCCCTGGGATAGCCGGGGATGTTGTGCAGCCCGTAGATGCGGTGCAGCGCGGCCATCTCGGGCCAGGTATCCAGTATGCGCCGCGCCCCCTCCCCCGTCTCCTCGGCGGGCTGAAAGATCAGGCGCAGGTTCTTCCCCACCCGCTTGCCCTCGAGGCGCACGGCCAGGGCGCAGAGTATGGTGCTGTGTCCGTCATGGCCGCAGCCGTGGCGGGCGCGGGCGGGGTCGCCCTCCACGGGGATGGCGTCCACGTCAGCTCGAAAGCCCAGGATGGGCAGGCCGTCGCCCTCCCAGTGGGTGGCCAGCAGGCCCTCGGGGCGGCGCTCCACGGTCAGGGTGGTGTTTTCCCTGAGGAACGCCTCAAGGGTGTCCAGGGTCCGGGTCTCGTGCCCGGACAGCTCGGGGCAGGCGTGCAGCCGCGCCCGCAGCGCGCGTATCCTGTCCATCACAGCACCACATCTCCGATCCTGTAGCCCTCGGGCAGCGGCGCCTCCTCCAGGAATTGGAAACTGTCGTCCCGCAGCAGGGGCAGGAACGCCGCGTAGGGGATGCCGCCGAACTCGTTCTGGTAGCCGCTGGACCCGAACCAGCCGCCCTCCACCGCCCTCAGGTGCATGTCCCGGGCGAACTTGGTTCGGTTGCAGCAGTCGTGGAGCACAATGGGCCAGCCCTCCCGGTCGGCGCGGGCCATCAGGTCGAGGGTCAGCTCGTGGCTCCAGACGGGCGACACGTATCCCTGCCGGTACATGTACAGGGGCTCGCCCCAGTAGTTTTCGATGTTGTTGGGGTTCAGGTGCAGCTCGGCGCAGTTCATGAAGTCCAGCCCGGTGGCGAATATGGCGTCCCTCTTGTTCAGGAACGCTTCGTGGTATTCGGGGGTCATGGGTGTCTCGATGCCCACCATGGGGATGTGCCGCTTCGCGACGCCGATCATGTCGATCACACGGTCCGCGCACCGGGACGCGCCCAGGTTGAACCGCAGCTCGTCCAGCCCCGCCTCCCCCAGCGCCGCGAGGTTTTCCTCGGTGCAGAGGGTACCGTTGGTGTACATGTGCTGATAGATGCCCGCCTCGTGGAAGCGGCGGATGGCGTCGTAGTAGACCTCGATCTCCATGAAGGGCTCCAGGTACACATAGGCGATGCCGGTGGGGTGGCGATGGGTGTCCAGCAGGAGATCAAAGTCCCGCAGCCGGTAGCGGGCGCCGCCGATCTCCCAGAAGCCCTCCCCCACCGGCGGCTGGTCCTCCATCTCGCCGAAATCGTAGCAGAAGGGACAGTTCAGGTTGCAGCGGTTGGTCCTGCGGACGGCGCTGAGGCCCGTGCCCAGCAGGCAGGAGCGGCAGCCCTTGGGGAACTTCTCATCCGGGCCCACGTAGCGGGTGCGCCCGTTCAGGGACTTGAGGCCGGGGATCGCGGCCAGCATGCCGTCGATGCGGGCGTCCACCGCGTCCTCGATCTGGCTCATGGTCGCCCAGGCCAGCTCCTGCTGGCGGGGCGGCAGCGGCTCGTCCACCTCCGCGAAAAACTCGAACCACTGCAGGGCGTCACGCTTGCTGATCTTCATGGTCGGCTCCTTCGTTCACGTAGTATTCCAGGCGGTCCGCCAGGCTGTTCATCACGTACCACAGGGTCTCGTAGTGCATGAACCGCAGGGCGTTCTCGTCGAACAGGTACTTGATGTTGGCGGGAAACTCGTCGTCGCCCTCCCAGTATTGAAACCATATGCCGAAATCCTCGAACACCGGGATGACGTAGCCCACATCCGCCTTGCCCAGCGGCGTGCCGCGCAGGCGCTCGCAGGCGGCGCGGAGGGCGTCCTCCCGGCCCGCGAATTTGGCGGCGGTGGGATCATTGCTCAGCGTGCGGTCGTGGCCCGCGCCGATGATGCCGCCCAGGGTGCTGATGGAGGCCCAGCGCCCCGCGGTACGGGGACGGTCAGGCGACAGGGTCAGCAGGTCGAACAGGACCATGCCCTCATTGACGTAGTTTCCCGGGCGAAAGGTCCCCGCCCCCTCCAGCGATTCCAGCGCCGCCGTGCGCCGGTGGATGCGCAGGCGCTCGTCGAAGTAGCGGACGTAGAGCCAGTCGTCGTCATGCTCAAGCCCCCAGCGCCCGATCATGCCGGGCTGGTCCTTCTCAAGAAAGAGCGCCTGCGCCCCCTGGAGCATCTTTTCATAATTTGAAGCCATGTGCGCCTCCGATACTGTTGGTATTCCGAATCGTCGGGAAACGGGTATCTGTTTGGGAAGTGGGTCCGGACTGAATTGAGAATTGAGAATGGAAAATGGAGAATGGAGAATTCATGTGGAAATCCTGCGGATTTCTTTTTATGGATAAAGTCTGTGATCACAGCCATTTTCGGCTTAATGAAGCGTTCAGGATTTGAGGCATCATTCTCCATTATCCATTCTCCATTTTCCATTCATGCAGTTCTTTCACCTGAAAAAAGGCGCGTCAAAGCATGCTTTGACGCGCCTTTTTCTGTTGCTTACTCCGCCGCAACTTCAGCCTTGGGATAGATGCTGACCTGCTTGTGGTCCTTGCCCAAGCGCTCGAACTTGACGACGCCATCCAGCTTCGCGTACAGGGTATCGTCGTCGCCGATGCCCACGTTCTTGCCGGGATGGAATTTCGTTCCACGCTGACGAACGAGAATGTTGCCCGCGAGCACGAACTGACCGTCTGCGCGCTTGACGCCGAGGCGCTGCGCGTGGCTGTCGCGGCCGTTGCGGGAGGAGCCCATTCCCTTCTTATGCGCGAAGAGCTGAAGATTCATCATGAACATGTGCTTTACCTCCGTTCTTCGTAGTGTATACGAACGTTGCGAGGATAACTCCTCTCGATGGCCTGAAGTCCCTGAAGGAGGGTCTCGAGCAGGGGCTGTGCCTGCTCAAGCTGTTTTTCAGTGGCCCCAGGAGTGATAATCGCCTCTAACAAGGCCGTTTGGTCATCCTGAACGCATTCCACGGGAACCTGCAGAACGTTGGATAACCCGTTGGCGAAGGTCTGGGTCAGCGCCGATATGGCGGCGCAGACGATGTCAGACCCCGACTGGGCGTAGCCTGAATGTCCCCGGGCGCGAAAGCCGACCAGCGCGCCGTCTGAGCGTCTGTAGAACGTGACGGCGGTACCGTGGTTTTTCATCAGGCGTTGATGGCCGTGATCTCAACCTTGGTGTAGGGCTGACGATGGCCCTGCTTTTTGCGCTCGTTCTTCTTGGCCTTGTACTTGTAGACGACGATCTTGCGGCTCTTCACTTGAGCAAGCACCTTGCCCTCGACCTTCGCGCCCTTCACCACGGGCGTGCCGACCTTGGCCTGGTCCCCGCCGCCAATCAGCAGCACCTCATCAAAAGTCACTGCCTCGTCCGCCTGCGCGTTGAGCTTCTCAACGAAGATCACGTCGCCCTGCTGAACGCAGTACTGCTTGCCACCGGTCTTAATGACTGCGTACACGCGTTGCACCTCCTATACAAAAATCTCGCCGGGAATTGGCAGCATGTCTCAGACATACATTTCAAGCCGTTCCCGAGCGGCTTACCGAATTATTATACCTGTTCGGGTGTGAAATGTCAATTGAGGCGGGGTAAAATCCAAAATATAACATACCCTCAGCAGCCCACGCGCCGCTGAAACGGCAGGATTTGAGGGAAAAACGGCGAATAATACATGCAAAAAACGTTACCATTCAGCCAATGTGATAAATTGGGATTTACGAATTAGGAATTAGGAATGAGGAATTAGGAATTATAAATGGCTCGGCTGCGTAGGGACGCGATGCGCCGCCCGCCAGACTGTACGTATAGTTTCGATATTTAGCGGGTGACCGTCCCTACAATGCGCGCGGCAGCTGCTATTCATTCCTAATTCCTAATTCCTCATTCCTAATTCTCCCTGCCAAATCCCCATTTGAAGGCTGAATGGTAACAAAAAACAACGTTCAGTTCCGCCGACAGGACAGACGCAATGTATGAATCATTTCTGCATGGGTTCCTGGTCCCGGCCTGAACACATCCACTTGTATAAACAAACCATCGGAGGTCCACGTATGAGCGACATCGACATCCTTGAGACCACCGTCGAATCCCAGCGGGTGTTTGACGGGATCATACTGCACATCGACCATCTGACCAACCGGCTGCCCAACGGCAGTCTGGCCAAGCGGGAGTGCGCCCGGCACATCGGCGCGTCCGCGGTGGTGCCGGTGGACGCGGAGGGCAACGTCTGGCTGGTGAAGCAGTTCCGCGCCTGCATCGATCAGGTGCTGCTGGAGATCCCCGCGGGCAAGCTGGACTTCAAGGGCGAGGACCGGCTGGAGGCCGCCAAGCGCGAGCTTCGGGAGGAGACGGGCCTGACCGCCGGGAGCTGGACCCACCTGACGGACATCTTCACCACCCCCGGCTTCTCCGACGAGAGGATCTCCCTCTACCTGGCCCGCGACCTGTCCGCCGGGGAGAGCCACCCGGACGACGACGAATTCCTGAACCTGGTCAAAATTCCCCTCCCCGACCTCGTGGCCGCGATCCTGCGCGGCGAGGTCACCGACGCCAAGACCAACGTGGCGGTGCTGATGGCGCATCAGATTTTGGGGAGGGAGTAGGGAGTAGGCAGTAGGGAGTAGGGGGAGCTGCGGCAAGCCTATGACTCCTGTTGAACAGTCCGCATCCTACTGGGGTATTTTGCGGATATGTGGCGAAACAGTCACCGGCGACCTTGTAGGGGCGGCGATGCGCCGCCCGCCAGGCAGGACGTTTTGCAACGCACAAGGGCGGGCGGCGCATCGCCGCCCCTACGGGGTAAGCGGCAGCCGCCATTCCTGTTCCCTGTTGCCTGTTCCCTGTTCCCTGTTCCCTGAAAATGTTTGACGATCTTCATTCCATCAGAACGTCTTCCATCTGCCGTCCTCCCCTACTCCCTACTGCCTGCTCCCTACTCCCTCAATCACTCAAAAGAGGTCTTTTTCATGCTCAACGCCGAGATGCTGATGTACATGCCGGACCTGCGGACGCCGCGGCTGAAGCTCCGGAAGCTGACCATGCGGGACGCCCAGGACATCTACCGCTACAGCCGGGACCCCGAGGTGGCGCGGCACGTGCTGTGGGACGCGCACCGCTCCATCGGGGACAGCCGGGCCTTCCTGCGCTGGATGACCCACCGCTACCGGACCCACGAGCCGGCCAGCTGGGGCATCGAGCTGCTGGACACGGGCAGGATCATCGGCACCATCGGCTTCATGTGGGTGCAGCAGGACAACAACGCCGCCGAGGTGGGCTACTCCCTGGCCCGGGACTGCTGGAACCAGGGCTACATGACAGAGGCTCTGAAGGCGGTGCTGCGCTACGGCTTCGAGAGCATGCACCTCAACCGCATCGAAGCCCAGCACGAGACCACCAACCCCGCCTCCGGCGCGGTGATGCGCAAGTGCGACATGCGCCGGGAGGGCACCCTGCGCGGGCGGCTGTTCAACAAGGGCAAGTACGTGGACGTGGACCTGTACGCCATACTGCGCAAGGACTATAACCGCGCCAATGCGCGGCGGTTTTGACAGGAAAAAGCGTCGCCGTCAAACGCTCCATACTCTACAGACCCCTGCACTGATAAACCGCAGGGACGCCTGAAACGGCGTCCCTGCGGCGCTTTTTTTATTCCATCGCGGCGAGGATCAGCTTGGCGGCGCCCTCGTAGCCCAGGGAGGAGGTATTGAGCATCAGGTCGTAGTTCTGGCGCTCGCCCCAGGTCTCCTGGGTGAAGAATTTGTTGTAGTTGCGGCGCTGGTTGTCCTTTTTGCGGATGAAGGATTCGACCTTGCCCTCCTCCACGCCGTCCACATGCTTCACGCGCTGGATGCGCTCGTCCATATTGCTGGCGTAGATGAACACGTGCAGATAGGGCACCTTGGCCTGATATTTGAGGATGTGGCCGGCACAGCGGCCCAGGAAGATGCAGGGATTGCGCTGGGCCAGCTCCTGGATCAGCTGGGACATGGCGGCGTAGGCGGTGAAGGGGGTGTCGTTGATGGTGCCGCCGTAGGCCGCGTTGCCCAGCAGCGCGAAGTCGTGGAGGATGCTGCCCACGCCCTTTTCATCGTAGAGCTGCATGGTGCCCAGGTTCAGCCCCCGCTCCCGGGCGGCGATGGTCAGCAGATTGCCGTCGTAGAAGTCGATGCCGAGCTTTTCGGAGAGTATGCGGGCGACTTCCCGGCCGCCGCTGCCGTATTCACGATCAATTGCGATGCACTGCATGGTCAGACCTTCCTTCCATGTATATTGTTATGAAATTATTATACACAAAAACTCCCGGGATGGCAAGGTCATTTTTATGGTTCCGCCGTCACGGACTCGGCGGCTATGCGGGGCAGGCTGATGTACTTGCCGCCCACGCTGGTGAAGTAGACCAGGCCCTTGGTGATACCCCGGACGGACACCGCGTCGCCCTCCCGGAAGGGCTCGGCGTCCGCGGGGCGGAACAGGGAGACGTAGACCACATCGTAGCAGCTGCCCCGGGTGGCCACCCGCAAAACGGTGTAGACGCCGGCCTCGTCGGCGTAGGTATCGTCGGTGAGCGCCTGCATGACCACGCCCCGGAAGGTCACGGGCGCTTCGCTGTACTGCGCGCCGCCGGGGACGAGCTGGGCGTAATTCAGCGCCGCATAGGGGGTGAGGGACGCGGTCTGCGCGGCGAACAGCGCCCGCTGGGTCTCCGCGTCGGCCTCGCCGGTGGGCTCCAGCCCCTCGGACTGCTGGAAGCGCTTCACCGCGTCGGCGGTCTTTGCGCCGTAGATGCCGTCGGCGCTGCCCTCCAGCAGGCCCAGCGCCCTGAGCTTTTGCTGCAAGCGCGTTACGGCGTCGCCCTTCGCCCCGGCGGCAATGGGGGTGTACACCGTCATGTCCGGGGTCGGCGAGGGCGTGGGCTCCGCCTCCGGGGCGGAGGTCACCTCCGGGGCATGGATCTCCGCGATGCCGTCCTCCACGCTCTTGCGAATGTCCCGCAGCTCCGCCATGCCGTCCTCCGCCAGCGCCGCGCCGCCCATCGCCAGGGCCAATGCCATCATAAGCGCCATCATACGCCTCATTCTTCTCGCCTCCGTGTCAAATCTCTACCACCATATTACTCCATGGAAATGTGGATTTATTGACGAATGTATTACAAATCACCGATAATTCTTGCCGCAGCCCTGCGGATGGACTATCATAGGGGGACAGGGAGGTAAAGCCATGGACAGCATACATTCGGTACAGGAGCTGATCGAGCGCACTGCGGGCATGCCGCTGGAGCGGATGCGCTTTTTCATCAATGAGGACAGGCGGGAGCCCCGGTGCTTCGGCATCTATCAGGACCCCAGCAACGGGCATTGGGTGGTCTATAAAAACAAGTCCGACGGCTCCCGGGCGGTGCGCTATTCCGGCCCCGACGAGGGCTACGCCGCCAACGTGCTGTGGATGAAGATCCAGTCGGAGATCGAGCTTCGGCGCAAAAAGTACGACCTGAAGGAGCGGCGCAAGCAGTTCATCATCACCGCGCTGCTGGGCGTGGCCTTCGTGGCGGTGCTCATCGCCTTTTTGATCGTCTCTTTCCGCTCCCCTCACCGGGGCTACTACACCATCGACGACGGCGTCTACTACTATCAGGATTCCTCATGGTACTACTACGACGACGACTATGACGACTGGATCTACTACGACACCCCCGGCGACTACGACTGGTACCACGACAACTACTACGGCGATACCTATCCCGGCCTGGAGCAGAACTTCGAGGATTCCGAATACTACGTGGAGCCCTCCGACGACGATGACGACAGCAGCATTTTCAGCGGCTGGGACAGCAGCGATACGGACTGGGACAGCGACTGGTAAAAAAACAGCGGAGCGTTTATCGCTCCGTTTTCCATTCTTTGACTGTTACTGTACAGTCCATCGGTGAATTGGGATTTAGGGAACAGGGAACAGGAATAGCGGCTGCCGCGTATTCTGTAGGGGGGCCAATGTGTCGCCTGCTTGATACCGAAACAAAACGTACAGCCTTACAGGCGGCGTATCGCCGCTTTTAGGTAACCAGGCTATTCCTGTTCCCTGTTCCCTGTTCCCTGTTCCCTGTTTCCTGGGCAAAGCCCGACAATTCCCCATTTTTACGGCAGAACCGAATCTATACTTTTGACCTTTTCCCCCAGCGCCTCATAGAACCTCGCGATATGGATGCCGTCGCACAGGGCGTGGTGGCAGAGGAGGGTCACGGGGAGCTGGAGGCGGCCCTGCCCGTCGGGGGCATAGCGGCCCCAGGAGATGCGGGGGTTGGACTCATCGCCGCCGGCGGTGGGCTGGATGAGCTGGGTGTAGTGAAGCCAGGGCAGACAGGTGACGAAATACAGTCCCTCCACATCCTCCGCCTCGTCGATGGTGGGCTGCTCCAGGCAGCGACGGCGGGCAGCCTCGGCATAGGGGAAGTATTCCGCCCAGTGCATGTCGTGGTACAGCGTGCAATAGCAGTAGCTGCCGTCGGGCAGGGGCTCCACGTGGGAGGTGCCGCAGGCGTCGTACTCCACGACCTTCCCGTCCCGGATGCGCCGCCGCAGCTCGGGCACGGCGTCAGCGGCCAGCGCCGCGGCATGGATGAAGGCCAGGTAGAAGGACGCGCCATCCGCCCTGCATCGATTGACGAGGTCAGTCACGTCCACATTGACGGTCACGCCCGCCATGGGGCTTTGCAGGCTCCGGAAGTAGTCGAAGTGGGCCTTGCGGGGGCTGTTTTCCATGTTGATCCAATGCCAGTTCATATTCGCACCTCTACCCGTTTGCCGCGGCGATCAGGGCAGCATCGCGAGCGTCAATAGACACAGTCCGCCGATGACGCCGCAAGCGATGGCGGCGATCCTCTGCCAGCGGCGGCGGCGCTTCCGATAGACCGCGGCCAGCGCGACCGAAGCGATGACGCCGACGATGCCCCAGATCACCAGTCCCAGCAGCCACAGGACGAAGAAGCCCGCCACCACCGATGCGCCCCCTTATCCCCGGTTCGCGGGGATGTCCAGGAGTCTGTGGGCGTGGGCGGTTTCGCCCGCGGCCAGCAGGGCGCGGACGTAGGTGGAGGACGCCATGACGCTGCCGTCCATCACCGGGGCCACCACAAGGGCGCGATAGCCCAGCTCGGGCGCCAGCCTGCGAATGAGGTCCGCGTCGCCGCGGCCCTTGGCCCCGAAGGTGTAGTTCTCGCCCACCACGATGGCCTTGACCCGCATCTTCTCCACCAGGGAGCGGATGTAGGCCTCCGGCTCGGTGGCGGCGAACTCCGGGGTGAAGGCCTTCACCAGCGCGTAGTCCGCCCCCAGGCGCTCGAACTTCAGCAGATTCTGCTGGAGCGTCAGCAGCGGCTTCGGGGCGCGCTCCGGGCGAAGCACCGAAAGGGGATGCCGGTCGAAGGTGCACACCACGCTGCGGGCGTTCATGGACTTCGCCAGCGTCACCGCGTTGCGGATCAGCTCCTGATGGCCGATGTGCACGCCGTCGAACATCCCCAGCGCCGCCACGCTGGCCTCCTCCAGAAACGAGATTTCATCGTACAGGATCTTCATGTTATACACTCCAAGCTTTGTAGTTTGCAGCCTTCGCGCCTGATTTATCGACCGCGGCAACGCGCTATCATCCCTGATACAGCATCGCCCTGAATCGCACGCTGCCGTCGGGCTGGGGCGCGCCGATGCCGGCGAAGGTCTGGCCCAGGTAGACGCGCACGGCGTCGGTCCGGGGGGCGGGGCCGTCGAGCCAGTGGGCCTTCAGGGGATTGCCGTTTACGACGGCGTGCCGAAACCGCTCCGGGACGCGGACGGCGGGCAGGTGATCAAGCGGCGCGTCCAGGGGGATGAGCGCCTCCTCCAGGCGGCCCTCCCCGGCCAGCGCGTCGATGGCCTGGGGCGTCAGCGCGTCCCCGATCTTAAAGATGCCCGCGGCGGTGCGCTCCAGGGTCAGCATGTGACCGCCGCAGCCCAGGGCCTCGCCAATGTCGTGGCAGAGGGTGCGGATGTACACGCCCTTGCCGCAGTCGATCTCCAGCAGGTGGACGTCGCCGGCCTCCTGTCCCAGGTACCGGATGTCGTCCACCCGGCAGGACCGCGGCGCGAGCGCCACGGTCTCACCCCTTCGCGCCAGCTTGTAGAGCCGCTGGCCGTCCCGCTTGATGGCGGAGTACATCGGCGGGATCTGCTCGATGTCCCCGATGAAGTCTTTGAGGACCCGCCGCACGTCGGCCTCCCCCGCCGTCACGGGCCGGGTCTCGATCACCTGACCGGTGGCGTCCTGGGTGTCGGTCACCGCGCCCAGCCTGAGCCGGGCCACATAGGTCTTGCGCTTGTCGATGATGTAGTCGAACAGCCGCGTCGCCGAGCCCACGCACACCGGCAGCACCCCCGAAGCCTCGGGGTCCAGCGTGCCGCCGTGGCCCACCGCCGTGCCCCGGGGCAGGCGCTTGCGCACGAACACCACCAGGTCCGACGAGGTGCGCCCCGTGGGCTTGTATACGTTCAAAAAGCCGTTCATAGATCACCCTGCGCTCCGTTTCCGTTGAATATCGCCCGGCTCCGCGCCTCATCGACGGAATCCCGTCTGTGAGTCCACACCGAGCCACCCCTTCGATCAGCCCAGCGCCCTGCGGGCCAGCTCCAGCGCCCTTTGGGCCGCGGCCTCCATGGGCAGCTTCACCGTGGCCCCCGCCGCGCAGGGATGCCCGCCGCCGCCCAGGGGCACGGCGACATGCTTTGCCACGTCCAGCGTCGGGGCGGAGCGCATGGACAGCTTGGTCTCGCTCCCCCGCTCCTCCGCCAGCACCGCGAACACCACGCCCTCGATCTCCTGGAGGTAGTTGACGATGCCCTCGTTGTCCTCCCGCAGTGCGTGCGCCTGTTCAAGCATGGCCTCGGTGAGGAACGCCCAGGCCATCCTGCCGTCCTCGGATACGTGAAGCCCCGCCAGCACCAGTCCCAGCAGCAGGGTCCGGGCCTGGGTGCGGGTGCGGTACAGCCTCGCGGTGATGCCCGAGATGTCGATGCCCGCCGCGGCGCATTTGGACGCGGCGGCAAGCGTCTCCTGTCGGGTGTTGGAATAGCTGAAGTGGCCGGTGTCGGTGGAGATGGCCACGAACAGGCAGGTCGCCATGTCCCTCGACAGCTTGACGCCCAGGGCCTCCGCCACCTCCACCGCGATCTCGCCCGCCGACGCGGCCGCGCCGTCCAACAGGGTCAGCTGGCCGAAGCCGTGGTTGGTGCTGTGGTGGTCGATGACGGCCCGCTGGGGTGCGGCGTCGAACAGCGCCTTGCCCGCGTCGCCCAGCCGCTCGTACTCCGACACGTCCACCGCCACGGCGGTGCGAACCTCGAAGGGCAGCGCATCGCCGGTGGCGAACACCCCGTCCGCCCCGGGCAGATCGGCGTACAGGCTGGGGATGCCGCCGGGCAGGCAGACCACCGCCCGCTTGCCCAGGGCGCGCAGGGCGTGGCAGAGGCCCAGACAGCTGCCCGCGGCGTCGCCGTCGGGATAGACGTGGCCCAGCAGCGCAAAATCGTCGCGGTCCTTCAGCCACGCGGCCATCTGCTCAATCGTCGCTGGGTTCATCATGGCGCTGGGTCTCCTTCAAAAGCTCGTTGATGTGAGCGGCGTACTCGATGTTGGTGTCCAGCTCGAACTGGATCTCCGGCACGTAGCGCAGATCGACGGCGCGGCCCAGCTCCCGGCGCACAAAGCCCGCGGCCTTCTTCAGCGCCGCCATCATGTCCTTGCGCTTCTCCGCCTCCAGGATGCTCACCCGCACCTTGCAGTAGCGCAGGTCCCGGGTCACCTCGCAGCGCACAATGGACCAGGTGCCCCCGATGCGCGGGTCGTTCAGCTCGTCCCGGATGATCTTGTCGATGGCCCTGTGGCACTCCTGGGATATGCGGTCAATGCGGTCAAATGATGCCATAATTGCCTCCTGTGTTGTTTAGGGAGTAGGCAGTAGGGAGTAGGGAGTAGGGTGGGAACGGCATTGGGTCGTCCCTCTTTTGGAATCGCTGTCAGTTTCTATGACATGTTTTCGGGCAGCGGGGGGCGACCTCTCAGTCAGCCTGCCGCTGACAGCTCCCCTGAAAGGGGAGCCAAGAAGGGCTGCGGCAGCCTTGGCTCCCCTTTCAGAGGAGCTGTCACGCAAAGCGTGACTGAGAGGTCGTTCCTTAAACCTCCCAATACCGCTCACGTATGGTATCTATTCAGTCCCACTGTGATAAATGAGGATTGGCGGGATGACGAAGGACCTCATTCAGCCCTTCGGGCTGCCACCTTCCCCAGAGGGGAAGGCTTTTGGATAGCGTCAGCCGGTATTTTGCCTTCCCCTCTGGGGAAGGTGGCCGGAGCGAAGTGGAGGTCGGATGAGGTCCCCCGTCGCCTCGCTAAATCTCCATTTGCCGCAGGACTGAACAGTTACCACGTATGAATAGAAACAGGCGGCTTTGCCGTAACTCCCCTACTCCCTACTGCCTACTCCCTACTCCCTAACACCCTTTCGGCGGGCGCTCCATGGGGGAACGCCCGCCGAACTGTGCGTATTATTGAATTATCGCTCGATCTCTTCCATGATGAAGCACTCGATGACGTCGTTCTCCTTCACATCGTTGTACTTCTCGATGCCGATGCCGCACTCGTAGCCGCTGGCGACCTCCTTGGCGTCGTCCTTGAAGCGCTTGAGGGAGTCGATCTTGCCCTCGTGGATGACGATGTTGTCGCGGAGCAGGCGGATCTGGGCGTTGCGGGCGATCTTGCCGTCGGTGACGTAGGAACCGGCGATGGTGCCCACGCCGGAGACGCGGAAGGTCTGGCGCACCTCCGCGTGGCCCAGCAGCACCTCGCGGAACTTCGGGGCCAGCATGCCCTTCATGGCGTTCTCCACGTCCTCGATGGCCTGGTAGATGACGCGATAGAGGCGGATGTCGATCTTCTCGCGCTCGGCCATCTCCTTGGCGTTGTTGTCGGGACGGACGTTGAAGCCGATGATGATGGCGTTGGCGGTGGAGGCCAGCAGGGTGTCGGACTCGTTGATCGCGCCCACCGCGCCGTGGATGCAGCGCACGCGCACCTCTTCGTTGGAGAGCTTCTCCAGGGACTGGCGCACGGCCTCCACGGAGCCCTGCACGTCGGCCTTGATGATGATGTTGAGATCCTTGATCTCGCCCGCGGAGATCTGGCTGAACAGGTCGTCCAGCGTGGTCTTCTGCTGGGTCTTGATGAGGGCGGCACGTAGCTTGTCCTTGCGCTCCTCGGCCACCTGGCGGGAGAGCTTCTCGTCCTCGACGGCCATGATCTGGTCGCCGGCGTCGGGCACGTCGTTGAAGCCGATGACCTCGACGGGCTCGGAGGGACCGGCGGACTTGACCCGCTCGCCGCGGTCGTTGACCATGGCGCGCACGCGGCCGTAGGCCGTGCCGGCGACCACGGTGTCGCCCACGTTCAGGGTGCCGTTCTTCACCAGGACGGTGGCCACGGGGCCGCGGCCCTTGTCCAGCTTGGCCTCGATGATGATGCCGCGGGCCTTGCGGTCCGGGTTGGCGCGGTAGTCCTCCACGTCGGCGGTCAGCAGGATGGTCTCCAGCAGGTCGCTGACGCCCTCGCCGGTGACGGCGGACACGGGCACCATCTCGGTGGAGCCGCCCCACTCGGTGGTCACCAGGTCGTACTCGGTCAGCTGCTGCTTGACGTGCTCGGGGTTGGCGGCGGGCTTGTCCATCTTGTTGATGGCGACGATGATCTGAACGCCCGCGGACTTCGCGTGGTTGATGGCCTCAATGGTCTGGGGCATGACGCCGTCGTCCGCGGCCACCACCAGCACGGCGATGTCCGTGGCCTGCGCGCCTCTGAGACGCATGGAGGTGAACGCCTCGTGGCCGGGGGTATCCAGGAAGGTAATCTTCCTGCCGTCCAGGTCCACGGTGTAGGCGCCGATGTGCTGGGTGATGCCGCCGGCCTCGCCCGCGGTGACCCGGGTCTTGCGGATGTAGTCCAGCAGCGAGGTCTTGCCGTGGTCGACGTGGCCCATGATGGTCACGACGGGCGGACGGGACACCAGGTTCTCCTCGGCGTCCTCCACGTCCTCCTTCTCCAGGGCGTCCTCGGCGGTCTCGGCCAGCTTCATCTCCAGCTCCACGCCGAACTCGGTGCAGACCAGGGAGGCGGTATCGTAGTCGAGATCGTTGTTGATGGTGGCGATGATGCCCAGCATCATCAGCTTCTTGATGATCTCGCCCGCGGGCTTGCCGATGCGCTCGGACAGGTCGCGCACGGTGATGGTCTCGGCGGTCATGTAGGCCTTGTCGATCTTCACCTGCTCGATGTGCGCCTTGGGCGCGGCGGCCTTCCGCTTCTTGCGGTTGCGCACGAAATCCTCATCGTAGCTGGTCAGGTTGGACGCGCCGCCGCGCTGCTTCTGGGCCGTGCGGCCGGAATTGCGGCTGCGCTCGGGATCGTTCTGACGCACGTACTGCTTCTTGTTGGGATCGTAGTTGGAGACGCGCTCCTTTTCCACGGTGGGCGTGATGTCGGGACCCTTGCGGCCGCCGAAGCCGCCGCGTCCGCCGCCAAAGCCGCCCGCGGGACGCTGCCCGCCGGGGCCGCCCTGACCGGGACGTCCGCCGCCGAAGCCGCCTGCCGGGCGCTGGCCCTGCT
>CADCAS010000030.1:32908-50645 GCA_902799465.1 uncultured Eubacteriales bacterium | reverse complement strand
TCAATAGAAGTCAGAGGCTGTGCCGTAACTCCCCCTACTCCCTACTGCCTACTCCCTACTCCCTGGATTTGTCGGGCAAAGCCCGACAAATCCCCGTTTGTCACGCCGTCTCGATCGCCGCGTCCTTTTGCAATCCCAGCTTTTCGATGGCCTGCTCGCGCATCTTGTATTTCTGGATCTTGCCGGCGTCGTTCATGGGGAAGCCGGTGACGAAGTCGATGTACTTGGGCACCTTGTGCTTGGCCATGTGGTCCAGCACGTACTGCTTCATCTCCTGGACGGTCATGGTCTCGCCCTCCTTGAGGATGATGCAGGCCATGATCTCCTCGCCCATGGCCTTGTCGGGCACGCCGATGACCTGGACGTCGGAGACCTTGGGGTGGGTGTAGATGAACTCCTCGATCTCCTTGGGGTAGATGTTCTCGCCGCCGCGGATGATCATGTCCTTGAGGCGGCCGGTGATGCGGTAGTTGCCGTCGGGCATGCGGCAGGCCAGGTCGCCGGTGTGGAGCCAGCCGTCCTTGTCGATGGCGGCAGCGGTGGCCTTGGGCATCTTATAGTAGCCCTTCATGATGTTGTAGCCGCGGGCCACGAACTCGCCGATGACCTCGTCGGGGCAGTCCTCGCCGGTCTCGGGGTCCACGATCTTGCACTCGACCTCGGGGAAGGCCGAGCCCACGGTTGCCACGCGCACCTCCAGCGGGTCGGTGGTCTTGGACATGGTGCAGCCGGGAGAGGCCTCGGTCTGCCCGTAGACGATGACGATCTCGGGCATGTGCATCTTCTCCACCACGTCCCGCATCACGGCGATGGGACACGGGCTGCCGGCCATGATGCCGGTGCGCATGTGGGAGAAGTCCGTCTTGGGGAAGTCCTCGTGGGCCAGCATGGCGATGAACATGGTCGGCACGCCGTGGAAGGCGGTGATGTGCTCGTTGTGGATGCAGGCCAGGGAGGATTTCGGGGAGAAGTACGGTATCGGCAGGATGGTGCCGCCGTGGGTCATGGTGGCGGTCATGGCCAGCACCATGCCGAAGCAGTGGAACATGGGGACCTGGATCATCATGCGGTCCGCGGTGGACAAATCCATGCCGTCGCCGATCATCTTGCCGTCGTTGACGATGTTGTAGTGGGTCAGCATGACGCCCTTGGGGAAGCCGGTGGTGCCGGAGGTGTACTGCATGTTGCAAACGTCGTTGACGTCCACGGCGGCGGCCATGCGGCGGATCTCCTCGGCGGGAGTGCGGTCGGCGTACTCCAGCGACTCCTCCCAGGTCATCGCGCCGGGCATGCGGAAGCCCACGGTGATGACGTTGCGCAAAAAGGGCAGGCGCTTGGCGTGGAGCCGCTGGCCCGACGGGGTGTCCTTCAGCTCCGGGCACAGCTCGTTGACGATCTCCCGGTAGTTGGAATCCCGATAGCCCTCGATCATCACCAGGGTGTGGGTGTCGGACTGCCTGAGCAGATACTCGGCCTCGTGGATCTTGTAGGCGGTGTTCATGGTCACCAGCACCGCGCCGATCTTGGTGGCGGCCCAGAAGGTCAGATACCACTGGGGCACGTTGGTAGCCCAGATGGTGACCTTGCTGCCCGCCTTCACTCCCAGCGCCACCAGCGCCCGGGCGAACTCGTCCACGTCGTCCCGGAACTGGGAATAGGTGCGGGTGTAGTCCAGGGTGGTGAACTTCACCGCCAGCTGGTCCGGGAACTCCTCCACCATGGTGTCCAGCACCTGGGGGAAGGTCTTTTCGATCAGCGTCTCCTTCTTCCAGGGATAGACGCCGGTGTGGCGGTTGTTCCAGTAAAGCTGCTTGCGATTCAGGCGCGTGGACTCGAACCGGCCCATGCAGGAGACGTAGTGGGTCAGTATGATCTCGATGTCGGACAGCTCCTCGATCCAGTGGGGATTCCACTGCAGGGAGATGAAGCCGTCGTAGTTTACCGACCGCAGGGCGTTCATCAAATCCTTCATGGGCAGGTCGCCCTCGCCCGCCAGCTCCGGCACGGCGCGGCCCTGCTCCCGGCGATAGTCGTGGAGATGGACGTGGCACACGTAGGCGCCCAGGTTGGTAATGGTGGTCTCAGCGTCCTCGCCCCCGGTGAGGCAGGTGGCGTGCATGTCCCACAGCGCCGCCAGCCGGTCGTCGGCGAAGCGGTTCAGCAGGTCGCGCAGCCGGGCGGTGTCGGCGTAGGCTCCGGTGGTCTCGATCAGCAGCGTCACGGGCTTCTCCCCCAGCGCCTTCAGCAGCACCGCCATGCGCTCGGCGCAGGCGGCCTGGGTGTCGCAGCTGGTGTGGACGCCCACGTACTCCACGCCCAGGTTCACCGCCGTCTCCACGCACTCCGCCAGCTCCCGCTCGAAGCCCGGGTCCGTGAAGTCGCCCACGGTGTCGACGCAGGGGATGGAGAGGCCCTGGTTCACAAGCCCCCGCCGGGTGGCCGCCGCCAGCTCCGGGTTTGTGGGGCTGGCCTTGCCCTGGAACATCGGCCCGTCGATGTCGTACAGCTCGATGCCCTGGAGCTTCGCGTCCAGCGCCGCCTGACGAATGGCGTTCCAGTCCATGTTGGTCCAGTATTGAATGGAGTAGGATAGCTTCATATATTCCTCCGGATGAAAGTCATAGCTTTATAGATAGAGAGGAATTTGTCGTGCTTCGCCCGACAAATTCAGGGAGTAGGGAGTAGGCAGTAGGGAGTAGGGGGAGTTACGGCGCAGCCTCTGATTTCTATTGAAACCATCGCATTTTCGGAGGGATCTGGGGATGCTTGACGTTCTTCATTCCATCAGAACGCCGTTCATTTGCCGTTCTCCCCTACTCCCTACTGCCTACTCCCTACTCCCTGAATCCCTACTTACGCTTCCTCATACACGATCTTGTTCAGCGCCGAGATGTAAGCCCTTATCGACGCCCCGATGATGTCCGTGGAGATGCCGTTGCCGGAATAGACGCGGCCGTCGGCGCGGAGCTTGACCAGGGCGCTGCCCATGGCGTCGCGACCCTCGGTGACTGTCTGGATCTGGAAGTCGTCCAGCTCGTAGTGGTGGCCGATGATCTGCTCGATGGCCAGGAAGGCGGCGTCGATGGGGCCGTCTCCCACGCCCACGCCCCGGAGCTTTTCGCCGTTGCGATCCAAAAGGATGTTGGCGGTGGCGGTGATGACGTTGCCGGAGTTGATGACGTAGTTTTCGATGTGATAGGTGCTGGGGACCTGGAGGGCGGTGGAGGCCACGATGGCGTCCAGCTCCTTGGTGCCCACGAAGTGCTTGCGGGTGGCGACCCGGCGGAAGGCCTCGTAGACCTTGGCGTTGTCCTCATCGGAGAGCTCGTAGCCCAGCTGGCGGACCACCTTGATCACCTCGCCGATCTCGTCGTTGACGTCCAGGGTCACATTGGCGGTCTCGCCGATGCCCACGTTGCCGGTGGGCGAGGTCTCCTCCCTGGAGGTGTCCAGCAGCCAGGCGAGCTGCTTCACGGCGCGGTTGAGCTCGGTGGTGCGCAGACCCACGGCGATGTCCAGGTCCGCGCCCTTGGTCTGGGCGAAGCGGGCCACCAGCTCGAGGGTGGGATAGCCCGCGGGCACGGCGGTGCACTTCACGCCCGACGCACCGGCCTTGACGGCGGCGGCGGCGCAGGCCAGCGCCATGCCCATCTGGTCGGAGGGCTGGGCGTACAGCTCGGCCTGGGCCAGCTCGGGCACATCGGCGATCAGTCCGGCCACGAAGGCGCCGAACTCGTCCGGCAGCATCACCCCGGAGGTGTCGCACAGCGTCACCCGGTTCGCCCCCGCCCCGATGGCGGCGGCCACGGCCTGGCGCAGGAAGGCGGGCTCGGCGCGGGTGGCGTCCACGGCGGTGAACTCCACGTTTTCACAGTGGAAGCGGCAGCGCTCCACCTGGGCCTTGATGGCCTCCAGCATGGCGGGAGCCTTCTTGTGACAGGTATATTCCATCTGCACGGGAGACACCGGGGCCAGCAGGTTCAGCTGGGGATGGCGGGCGTTGCGCACGCTCTCCCACGTCTCGTCCACGTTCCCGGCGGCGATGTCCACCTGAGCCGACAGCGTCGCCGACACCGTGGCGGCGATGGTCTTGTTGGCCAGCTGGTCGGCCTTGCCTCCCGCGATGGGGGCGAGCTCGATGGCATCCGCCTTCAGCCGGTCCAGCGTCCGGGCGATCTCCAGCTTCTCCTTGAAGGTCAGCGCGCTGCCGCGAAGGGCCGCGCAGGCGCACAGCGTCATGTCGATGATCTTGATGGTCTTCATTTTGTCACTCCTATGCAGAAAGTTCGTTCGTGTCCCGGGTCGAAAAAAATCCCGGACGTCCGAATGTTGTCATTCAAACGCCCGGGACGACAAGATACTACATCTGATCGCGGTACCACCCGGATTGCCGCATGCGCGGCCGCTCGTCAGCGCTCCAGCAAGCGCTTAGCCATGGTAACGGGGCTGCCGTACCTCCCTACTTCGCAGCGCTTTCAGGAGGTCTGCTCAGACACGAGACTGCCCGCCCGCTCCCACACCGGCTCGCAGCAGCCGCCGGCTCTCTGTAGTGGTCCCCAGGGGACATAATGCCTTCATCGCATTTGTCGCTATGTTTTAGCTGGGTAAAGTGTATCCCATTTTCCCGGGATTGTCAAGCGGTTTGCAGGGAGTTTTCACACAATTCACATTGGGAATGCGTACAGGCAACAGGCAACAGGCATCAGGCATTAGTCGGGATGGCGACGGAGGCTGTCGCTTCTGGCGCTGTCTGCGCGTCCGCCAATGATTGTCTTTATACGCAACCGGATACCCCCGCAGCTCCACCAATGCCTAATGCCTGATGCCTGTTCCCTGTTCCCTGTTGCCTGTTGCCTGTTGCCTGTTCCCTGTTGCCTGTTCCCTGTTGCCTGATGCCTGTTCCCTGTTGCCTGTTGCCTGTTGCCTGTTGCCTGTTGCCTGTTCCCTGTTGCCTGTTGCCTGTTGCCTGTTGCCTGTTGCCTGTTGCCTGTTGCCTGTTGCCTGTTGCCTGAAAACGGGAGCCGCTTCCCGGAGGAAGCGGCTCCCGTTTTTGTCAACCCCGTCCGATGTGGAAGGAATTGATGATGTCGGATTCGTCGTTGAGGAACACCACGCCCCACTGGACCTCGTCGCTCACCACGGTGCCGGTGACGTGGGCGGTCTGGGTGTACTCCACCTCGTTGAACTCGACGGAGCCGTTCTCGCTGAACAGCACGGCCACCACGGCGTCGCCGCCCATGATGAGGTCGAAGGTGACGATGTCGCCGGCGTTGGGCTTGGTCACGTAGGTCGCGGGAGACGCCACGGGCATCGCGGGAGCCGCGGTGGGCGCGGGCGCCTGGATCACGGGAGCCGCCGCGTCAGCGCCCAGGAAGCCGCCTGCGGAGGCGGTGTCGTCCGCGGCGGGCGCGCTGTCCGCCGCGCCCAGGAAGCCGCCGGCCGCGCCGTCGTCGGCGCCCAGGAAGCCGCCGTCGCCACCGTCGCCGAACATGCCGTCGGCGGACTCGACGATCTCGCCGTCCATGCCCACAACCTCGGGCTGGTAGCCGTTGTTCAGGGCGTTGTTGACCGCGGGCGCCTCCTCGATGGGCTGAATGACCACCTGAGGCTGGGTCGCGGTCTCGACCTGGGGCTGGGTGTCGGCGTACATGTTGGTCACGCCCGCGTCGGCGGCCATCTCAGGCTCGGCGGTGCCCATCGGCTTGGGCTGATAGGGCGCGTCCAGATAGTACAGGCCGCTGATGCCGTACGCGCCGCCGATGACGGGATTCCAGGCGTTGTCGGCGGTGATGCTGATCGACTTGACGGTGCCGCTGGCGGCGGTGAAGCAGCCCTCGTCCATGAGCACGAAGTAGCTGTGCTGCTGCGCGCCGAACTCCAGGCTCTTGGGCAGGTGAATCTCCACGCAGGTGCCGCTGCCCCACATCAGGCCCTTCAGTTCCGTCTCGCTCAGGGGACGGAACTCCACGCTGTCGGCGTTGGCGAAGTTGACGTAGCAGACCTCCTGCGGCTCGGCGGAACCCGGGACCTTCTCATACAGATGCAGCATGCCGGTTCCGCGGGCCAGGTCCACGCGGGGCAGGTACATCTCCAGCACGTCGCAGAACTTCTCCACGGTCAGGTTCGTGCGGGGATAGAGCATGATGTAGCCCATGGTCCGGGTAAGATCCACCGCCTTGAGCTTGGAGTAGGGCTGAGAGGGGCTGCACCCCTCGGGCCACTCCGCCGCCAGGCAGACGCCCCCCAGGGTCAGCAGGGCCGCCAGAACCAATGCGATCAGCTTCTTCATACGATTGTCTCTCCTTCCCGAATGCGCCGCGCCACCACGACAAACCGTCCGTCGTCGCGCCGCGAATGGTCACAGGTCGTCAGGGTGATGAATTCGTCGCCGAACTCTGCTTCGATGCCGGTGTAGTAAATCTGATAGGCGTGGATTTCCTTCAGCCACTCGTCCGCATCACGCTTGTACTGGATGTTGACGCTGTAGCGGAAGCCCTCCTCGTTCTCGTCGTAGTCCGCGGAGTAGAAGGCCGCGAACACCACGTAGCGCTTGCGCTCCATCAGCGTGTCGAACTCCACGACCTTGTGGGCCCGCCAGAACTCCGCGTCCTTGTACTGCTGGAGCTTGCCGAACATGGCCCCGCTGTTCATGTGGTGGCCGCTGATGACCAGGTTGTAGCTGGGGGTGTAGGGGTCGCAGCCCGTGTCCAGTATGATCTGGCCGTTGGCGTTGTCCTTGCCATAGAAGTCCCGCCGCAGGTAGTATTCCCGGTTCCAGTGCTGCACCACGGGGTAGTCGATGTTGGTGCCGTCGATGTACAGCCAGCCCACCAGGTCGTGGTTCAGCGCGTAGATCTCCTTCAGCTCGGGCAGGATCTTGTCCTCGTCCAGCTTCACCTTCTCCTTGTCCCGGTAGGTGTCCGCGTCGTCCCGCAGCTTGCGGTTGGGCGTGGGCGACGGCGTGGGCGACGGGGTCGGCTTGGGGGTGAAGGTGGGCACCGGGGTGGGCGTCGGGATGTCGGGATCGTTGATGATCAGGTCCATGATGCCCGGCGTGGGCGTGGGACTGTGGGACGGGGCGGGTGTGTCCGTATTCGCGGCCTCCGTCGGCGCGGCGGACCCCGACGGGGGCGCTGCCGTGCCCGTAGGCGCGGTGCCGGTTTCAGCGGGCGCCTGCGTTTGCGCCGAAGCCTGCGTCATCTCCGGGGCCGCGGTATCCTCCGGGACCTCGCTGGCTTCCGGGATTTCGGTGGCCTCCGGGACTTCGGTGATTTCGGGGACCGCGGTGGCCTCCGGGCTTTCGGTGTTCTCCGGGATTTCGGTGACCTCCGGAGCTCCGGTGGCCTCCGGGATTTCGGTGACCTCCGGGGCCTCCGTCAGCTCGGGCGGGGCCTCGGTCAGCGGCGGCTGGGTGGGCAGGGGCGCGTCGGAGGCGACGGGGACCTGCGTCACAGTCTCGATGTCGGCCTCGCGCATGGCCCGCTTGCGGATGTCGGCCAGGGATTCCAGCTCCTCGCTGACCGTGTCCAGCTCCACCTTATAGCGGATGGGGTAGGACACCGCAACGCCGATGCTCACCACGGCCACCAATATCAGCAGTATCCTCAGCCATTTCATGCCCGGTCAAAGTTCCTTTCTGCCACGCTGCCGCGCCGGTGACCGGCGCGGCAGCCTTTTAGGTTGGATTATGGGATCACGCGCCCTGCTTCTTGCGCTTGTTCATCGCGGTGAGCAGCGCCAGGGCCGCCAGCGCGAGGACGCCGACGCCGCCGAAGATGATGGGATACAGCGGCAGCTCGTCGCCGGTCTTCATGGGCTCGCCCCACAGCGGCATGCCGTAGTCGAACAGCTCCATCAATTCTTCCAGTTCGCCCTCGCCCAGGCCGGGGAAGCCAGCCAGCGGAGTACCTGTGTCACGGAAGGTCTCGTACTCGACGCCCTCCTCCACGGTCTCACCGGGCTCAAGCACGACGCGCCGGGGCAGCTGGGAGTTGGTGATGTCGAAGCCGTCGAAGCGGGCGAAGTAGCCGTTGACCGCTTCCTCGCGGATGGTGTAGTTGTAGATGTTGCCGTAGCCGTCGTCCACGGGCACGTTCTCGAAGCTGTACTGCCAGTTGGTCTCGGCGGTGACGGTTCGGCGGGCGTATTCCACGTTGTCGCGCATCAGGCGCACGATGATGTGGCTGGGGCGCTCGCCGTTGGCGTTGTCGCCATCCTTCCAGGTCTTGACGCCGCTGAAGCGGGTGTAGGCCGACGGCGGCACGGGAATCAGATCGTTGGTGATAGTGGTGCCGCTGAGCGTGGTCTTATAGCCCTCCACGGGGGTCTCGCTGGCGGCGTAGTTGTAGGGCGCGCCGTACTCGTCCACCGCGGGCAGGTTCGGGAAGGTGTAGCTCCAGGTGTCGCCGCTGCCGGACATGTACGCCTCGTTGATCTGCACGCCGTTGCGCAGCAGCTGGATGGCGATGCTGTTCGGGCGGGTCTTGTGGACGTTGCTCTCGTCGTTCCACACCTTGCGCACGGTCACGCTGGTCAGCGGGGTCGGGCTGGGGGTGGGCGTCGGGCTGGGCGTGGGCGTCGGCGACGGGGTGGGCGTCGGGGTCTCCTCCACGGGCTCAGAGGGCGAGGGGCTCACGCTGGGCGTGGGGGTCGGGGTGTTGTTATCCGGCACGGGCGTGCGAACGACGGTGGTACCGCCGCCGCCGCCGGTGCGCTGGGTGGGCTGGGGAGTCGGAGTGGGGGTCGGGCTGGGAGAGGGGGTGATCAGGTAGTTGACCACATTGAAGGTGACGGTGGTATCCTTTTCCCCGGCCACGATCTCCAGGGGCTTCATGGTGGCGTTGTCGCCGGTGGGCGTGCCGTAGCTGCTGGGCACGTTCTCGGTGATGATGTACTTGCCGGGGGCCAGGCCCTTGACGGTGGCGGGAGCCGCGGACTTGCCGTTGGTCACGCGCACGGTCTTGTTGGCCACCACCTGGCCGGCTTCGGTGGTGATGGTGAAGGTGAAGTCGCGGGTCACGCGGGGGGTGCCGCTGGCGTTCTTGTCGTCATACTGGACGCTCTTGTCGATGGCCAGGATGCCGGTGGTCAGCTCGTTGACGAAGACCTCCTCGACGGTCTCGCCGTCCACCACGGTGGTGGGCACGCAGGGCTCCTCGGCGGTGGACTCGGTCACGACCACCTCGACGCTGTTGTTCTTGTTCAGCGCGCGCATGCCCTCGGGCATGTTGCGCAGTTTGGCGGCCACGGCGGCCTTGGCGTCCTCGGAGAGGCTGGCGTCCTCCTGCACGCGCTTGATCAGCTCATCGCGCTCGGTAGTGACCTCTCTGACGGTGTACGTGCCGGGCACCAGGGGACCAACGATGGTGCTGTAGACCTTTGCGCCGGTGGAGACGTTCACGGAGAAGCAGTCGCCCTTCGGGCTGACCATCAGGTCATGGTCATGATAGCCCGGATCGCCCGCCTTCAGGTGATGAGGGCCGGTGAGCATGAAGAAGTAGTTGCCCTGTATGTAAGGGGAAACGGCGGCCGCGTTGGCCGCGCCGGACTTGATGGCGTCGGGCGCGTCCACGCCGTCCACCTTGACGATCTTGGCGACCTTCAGCCAGCCCTGCGCGGGGGTGTGCGCGTTGGCCATGGCGAAGTCGTGGCTGATCTCCAGGCCGCGGTACAGCCTGGCGTAGTCGTAGGCGCTCATGCCCTCGGGCTTGACCACCTGCACGGCGTACTCATAGCGCTTGCCCTCTTTATCGTTGAAGCTGTCGGCGAAGAAGGTGAAGCTGTGGCTCCTGGCGGGATAGGTGAGCACATAGGGATCGCCCACCTTCTCGGGTGCGCTCCCGTCGAGGCTGCGGACGACCTGGAGCGTCAGGCTTTCGCCCTTTTCGTCGTCCTCCCAGGTCTTGGTCACCTGGAGGGACAGGCGCTCCTCCTCGGCGTCCTCCTCATAGTACATGCCGTTGGTGGGGTCGGTATACTTCTCGTCCAGATATTCCTTCACGGCATAGGTGTAGGGAACGCCGTCCTCATCGGTGGCGTCCAGGTCATTCCAGGTATAGTTCCAGTCGTGGACCTCCTGGTTGGTGGAGGTGCCGTCCCCCATGTCCACAGATACGTTCCTGATGATGGGCAGCTGGATGGGGTCGCCGTAGGGGATGCCGTTCTGGGTGAGCATCACCAGCAGGCTCTCGGGGCGCACGTTGTCGAAGTTGTCCTCGTCGTGCCAGGTCTTCTCCACGCGGAAGCTGGTCTTGGCGCCCTCGACGTGCTCCACCTTCTTGCCGCTGAGCTCGAAGTTCACCGCCTTGTCCAGCGGGGACACGCTGAGCACCACGGGGTTGACCTTGATGTCCAGCTTCTCGGTGACGACCACCTGGCGCATGTAGTAGATGCCGTATGCCGCGTTCCAGGCCTCGCTCCGGCCGTCCTTCCCGGTCTCAAACAGGTGATCGGCGTCCTGCTTCTCGGAGGTCACCGCTTCTCCCGCCTTGGAGACGAAATTCGCGCTGAGCATATCGGCCTCGGTCTTGAACATGCCGGCCAGGTCGGCATGCTTCGCATAGACCCCCGTCGCCTTCCAGCCGGTGGGCGAATTGGGATCTTGCTCGCCGATCCTGAATACCTCAAAGTAGAGGCCGGACAGGTCGGCCGCGCCCCAGGCCGGGTCGGCCTTGAGGGCGATGGTCAGCGGACGGGTATCCGCGCCGGCCGCGCTGCTCTCCGCCGCGACGGGCAGGCACGGCAGCAGCAGGCACAGGCACAGGAAGACCCCGAGCAGCTTCCGAACAGTCTTAGTCATAACAGCATCCCCCATCATTTTCTCTCTCTGGGTTGTTTTAACTTAAATCGGCGCTTGGGCCGAATCAGCAGCATAAACAGCATTCCCACGGCGAAGAAGGGCAGGGCGCAGACCAGCGCCCCCGTGGGCAGGGTGGTGTCCTCCACGCTGTCGGATCTCAGCAGCGCGTCGGAGACATCCTCCAGCGCCACGCGCCTGCCGCGCACCAGCAGCCGGTGGGAGTTGACGCCGTAGGGCGTACAGGTGACCAGGGTGAGCAGGTCCTGCCCCTCCTCCACGGCCATGTAGTCCAGCTCGTGGGGCAGCACCACCGAGATGCGGTCCACCTGGTAGACCAGCAGCCGTCCCAGCACCGACATGTAGATCAGATCGCCCCGGCCCAGCTGGTCCAGGTCCGTGAACAGCCGCGCGCTGGGCAGCGCCCGGTGGCCCGCCAGGCCGCAGTGGGTGCCCTCCCCGCCCACGGGAAGGGCCGTGCCCTCCATGTGGCCCACGCCCCGCTGAAGGCCGTAGTCCTCCGTGGTGTGGTAGATGGGCAGCCGAACCCCGATCTTCGGGATCTCCAGCACCCCCATGATGCCGTCCCCGTTGGGGTTCAGAAGCGTGCGGTAGCGCGGGGAGCTCCGCTCGGCAGCCTCGGTGAAGACGTCGTGTATCTCCACCTCGCGGAGGGTCTCGTTGTACGCCTCCGCCTCCCGGAGCAGCTCCGTGTTCTCCGCGGGGTCCATGGTCTCGGCCATCTGGTTGTAGGAGTAGATCCTGCGCGTGTTCAGGAACTGATTGTACTGGTCGCTCACCGTGGGATAGAGGATCAGCCCCAGCGCGGAGAGGACGATCAGCGCGATCAGGATATTGATGATCTTAGACATAGTATCAGCTCACCGGGCCCACCGCGTACAGCGGCCAGACCACCGCAACGGGGCGGCCCACCACGTCCGACACGGGCGTCATGCCAAAGGCGCGCCTGCGGCTGTCGATGGAGACGTCTTCGCGGTCGCCCATCACGAACAGCCTGCCCGCGGGCACCCTGACGGGATACACCAGATCGCTGTCGCCCACGGCGCCCGCGAGGGAATCCTGGTTGAGGATCAGTTCGCCGCCGCCGGCGTCCAGCTCGTCGCCGCCCAGGGCGGTCACCCGCTTGATCAGCAGGGCGGAGGGGGCCTCGGCGTCGTCCTCCTCCCCGGCGGTCTCCCGCTCGGGGGTGTAGCGCATCAGCACCAGGTCGCCCCGGCGGACCTCCCGGGTCTCGTCCGGGATGATGCCCTGCAGCGCGTCCAGCAGGCTCTGCTTGATGCAGAGCACCCGGTCGCCGCTGCGCAGGGTGGGACTCATGCCCGCGCCCCGCATGAGCACGATGTCAAATCCGAAATAGTACACCGCTGTGCCCAGCAGAAGCGACACGACCAATATGGCGATCAACACATCCTGGCGGTGCCTGCGGTAGCGCCGCACCCGGGTCCGGCGCAGCTCCCGCTGGGCCATGGGGATGGTGGGCGCCCAGGTCACACCGCGGCGGATGCTCTCCCGCCGCACCATGGCCCGGCGCGATGCCCTCTTTGCCATGCTCGCCTCCTGCCGTCCTTCGCCGTCAGCCGACCTTCCGCCGCGGCTTGATCTTCCGGTTCTTGCGCCCGGTGGAAATCATCATGATGATGAACAGCACCAGCAGCATCGGCACCGCGAACACGGGCGCCATCAGCCGGGGATCGATCTGGGTGGCGTCCGCCACGACGCGGATGATCTTCTCGAGGTCGGCGTTCTCCGTGCGGTGGCCGCGCACCAGCAGGCGGTGCGTGTTGACGCCGTAGGGCGTGCAGGTGACCAGCGTGCAGTAGTCCTTCTCAGGGTCGATGGCCAGCGCGTCCAGCTCCTCCGGCAGCACGATGAGCACCTGATCCACCTCGTAGGTCATGATCTCGTTCATCACGCGGATGACGAACTCGTCGCCCACCTCCATCTTGTCCAGGTCGGTAAACAGCTTTGCGCTGGGGAGGCCGCGGTGGCCGGAGAGCACGGTGTGGCTGCCGACCTCGCCGGTGGGCAGGCTCGTGCCCTCGATGTGGCCGATGGCGATCTGCAAAACCGCCTCGTCCGTGCCGTGATAGATCGGCAGCGTGCAGTCGATCTTCGGCACCTCTATGTAGCCCATGATGCCGGACCCGGTCAGGTTCAGCAGCGTGTCGTATTCGGCGTATTCCTCCTCGGTCAGCACGAAGCGGTTGGCCTTGTATTTCAGGCCCTCGTTGTAGGCCCTGGCCCGCATCCACTCGACCTCGTAGTCCGTGGGGTCCACCGTCTCCATCTGTTCGATGTAGCTGGCGATGGCGCGGGACTGATGGAAGGAGTTGTAGTAATCGCTCAGCGTGGGATACAGCAGTATGCCGATGCCCAGCAGCAGTATGATGACCAGTATGATCGTCGAGAGGTGTTTTCTCATCGTCGCGCCTTTCTGCATGCCGCGCCGTTTGCGCGCGGCCGACGCCCAACCCTGCCGAAGCCTGCTCCGGCCAAGATTAAGCCAATACTATTATACACCACAGCCAAAATGCTGTCAATCGCGCCGGGGTCCGAGGGGCCCCTGAATCGTGGCAAATTCTTGACAATCCCGGCGCGACCTTGCTATTCTACGCCTTATACTGATTATACGCTTTTTGCGTTACACCAATGGTTACGCCGGGAAATTTTCCCGCCCGGCGGGAAGAAAAGGCCTTTACAACGGGTAAAAAATGTGATATGATATTCGATGAAAACAGAATATCGGGAAATCCGCGGGTTCCGGCTGCCGCCGGATCAAAAGGGAACGGGGTGAGAATCCCCGACAGGACCGCTGCTGTGTGGGTGAGCGAAGCGCACAAAGCCATTGGCAATCGCCGAGAAGGCGCGCAAGCGATGAGCCCGAGCCAGAAGACCTGCCCGTGGACCAAGTATCAGCTTCTTCGGTCTCAGGAAAGATACGTCCTCAGGACAGCCGGGCGCGGGTGCCGCCGTGCCGGGCAGCGTGTTCACATTTGACGGGACGTATGGCCAAAGCCGATGCGTCCCGATTTTCATGCCGCGAATGTCGATTGGTACCCGATGTTCCCGGTTGCCCCATCGCCCGCGCGACACGGGAGGAAGTGCCGTCCTCCCACCCCGCCGTTTCCCCTTGCGGCGCTGTGCCGCGCAGGGCAAAAAAAGGTCCGCCGATCCAGGCGGGCCTTTTTGCGTGGACGCGGGGGAAATGGAGAATTGAGAATGGGGAATGGGGAATGGGGAATGGGGAATGGCGGTGCAAATCCTGCGGATTTGTTTGATTTATGGTGACTATTCAGTCGTCCAGGGATGACTCCCTCAGTCAGCCTGCGGCTGCCAGCTCCCTCGGAGAGGGATCCTGGACGGGAATCCAAAAGCCTCCCTCTTTGAGGGAGGTGGCCCGCGAAGCGGGTCGGAAGGAGTCCGCGACTGAACAGTTACGATTTATGGTAATATGGTCATGCCGTGAAAAGCAGGAATTTGGCAGAGTAAGGAGACGACCTCTCAGTCAGCCTAACGGCTGACAGCTCCCCTGGAAGGGGAGCCAAGACTGACGCATCATCGTTCTTCTTGGCTCCCCTTTCAGGGGAGCTGTCACGCAAAGCGTGACTGAGAGGTCGTTCTCCCGTCATCTCTACAGATTCCTGTCCCCCGCATTCGTCGCGCCAACGATCCACCGCGCATTATCCATTCTCCATTCTCCATTCTTCTACTGTCTCCACGCACTGGGGGCGACGAGCATCAGAATGGGGAAGACCTCCAGGCGTCCGATGAGCATGCACAGGGAGAGGACGAGCTTGGAGACGTCGGAGAAGGCGGCGAAGTTGCCGGCGGGACCCACCATGCCCAGGCCGGGACCGATGTTGGAGAGCGTGGCCACCACGGCGGTGAAGTTGGTCTCGAAGGAGAAGCCATCCCGGGAGACGATGATGGTGGAGGCGAACAGCACGAACATGTAGGCGAAGAAGAAGCCCTGCACGCCGGAGAGGATGTTCTCGTCCACGGTGTGGCCGTCGAGCTTGATGGTGTTGACGGACTTGGGGTGGACGGTGCGGCGGATGTCGCGGAGCATGCTCTTGAACAGCAGCTGTATACGGATGACCTTGATGCCGCCGCCGGTGGAGCCCGCCGACGCGCCGATGAACATGATGACCACCAGCAGGCACCGGGAGAACTGGGGCCAGAGGTTGAAGTCCGCGGTGGCGTAGCCGGTGGTGGTCATCACCGAGGACACCTGGAAGAAGCTGTAGCGCAGGGCCGTGAGGAAGTTCCCCGCCTGCGCAGGGCCGTCGGACATCGCGCAGAAGCCCACGTCCTTCAGCGGCATGATGTTGATGGCGATGAGCACCGAGGAGATCAGCATAATGGCCCAGTAGAGCCGCATCTCACTGTTGCCCAGCGCCGCCTTCCAGTTGCGCCGCAGGATGAAGTAGTACAGCGAAAAGTTCACCCCGAACAGCGCCATGAACACCCCGATGACGATGTCCACCGCCGCGGAGTTGAAGTGGGCGATAGAGTTGGCGTAGGTGCCGAAGCCGCCGGTGCCCGCCGCGCCGAACATGTGCACCAGCGCGTCGAACCAGTCCATGCCGCACAGCAGAAGCGCGAACACCATGACCACCGAAAGCCCGCCGTAGATGGCGTAGAGGATCTTGGCATTGTTGGCTACCCGCGGCACCAGCTTGTCCGTGGAGGGGCCCGGGGACTCCGCCCGCATCAGGTGGATGGAGCGCGCGCCCATCTTCGGGATCAGCGCCAGCGACAGCACCAGCACGCCCATGCCGCCCGCCCAGTGGGTAAAGCTGCGCCAGAACAACAGCCCCCGGGGCAGCAGCTCCACGTTGGGGATGATGGTGGCCCCGGTGGTGGTGAAGCCCGACACCGTCTCAAAGAAGCAGTCCACCAGCGACGGGATGTAGCCGCTGAAATAGAAGGGCAGCCCGCCGCAGAAGGACACCAGTATCCAGCTGAACGCCACCACCGCGAAGCCCTCCCGGGCCCGCAGGGATTCCCGCTGGGGCCGGATCAGCGCCAGCGCCGACCCCGCCGCCACCGTGATGGCCATGGAGATCAGAAGCGGTATGGCGTCCTCCCCGCCGTAGATCAGCGAAACCAGCAGCGGCAAAAGCATCAGCGCCCCCGCCAGCCGAACCACGTTCCCGATCAGGTGAAAGGTCAAGCGTTTGTTCATACGATCACCCTTTTGGAATGGAGAATTGAAAATGGAGAATGGAGAATGAGACGGATTGAAGCAAAGTGTCCGCACCCTGTCTTATAAAAGAAATCCGCAGGATTTCCACATCCATTATCCATTTTCCATTCTCAATTCTCCATTCTCCCGTAACTATTACTTTTTCAGCTCCGCAATGTCAAAGGCGTCCTCCAGGTTGACCACGGTCCCGGCCCGGGCGGTGAGGATGACGGTGTCGCCGGCCTCGATGTGGTCGGAGCCGAAGGGGATGAAGGACTTGCGGTCCCGCACCAGCACGGACACCAGTATGCCCTTGCGGATCTTGAGCTGGTTCAGGGGGATGTTCAGATAGGGCGCGCCCTCCAGGGCGGTGAACTCATAGGCCTCCACCGAGCCGCCCAGCATGCCGTAGACCTTTTCCACCACGGAGTTCTGGGACTTGTTCAGCGCGCGGACGGAGCGCAGGATCACGTTGGCGGTGGTCAGCTTGGGACTGACGGCGCAGTCGATGCCCAGATCGCCCATCACGTCCATGGCGTTGGTGCGGTTGACCTTCACGATCACCTTCCGCACGCCCCGCCGGGAGCCGTACAGGCCGGTGATCAGGTTCTCCTCGTCCCGGTCCGTCAGGCAGATCAGCGCGCCGCAGTCCGCCACGTTCTCCGTCTCCAGCACCTCCTGGTCCGTGCCGTCGGCGCAGATGACCATCACGTTGTCCAGCTCGTCGGACAGCCGCAGGCACTTCTTCTCGTCGATCTCGATCAGGCGCAGATACACGCCCATGCCCGCGATGATCTTCGACAGGTAGAACGCGATGTGCCCGCCGCCAATCAACAGCGCCGATTTCAGCCGCTGGGTGTCCTTGCCCAGGTGCTTGAAGAACCTTGTCACCGCCTCCCGGTCTCCGGTGGCGTACACCCTATCCCCGGGCAGCAGCACGCTGGAGCCGTCGGGGATGAAGGCCGTGCCGCTGCGCTGCACCGCCGTAAACTGGATGTGGGGGAAGCGGTTGTGCAGCTTGGACAGGGGCATGTTCAGTATCGGGTCCGTGGGCTCGGCGCGAAATTCCACCATCTCCACCCGCCCGTGGGCGAAGGATTCGATGTTGATGGCGAAGGGGAAGCGCAGAAGCCGCGATATCTCCTGGGCCGTGGCCCGCTCCGGGTTGATGACCTGGTCGATGTCCAGCTTCTTCTGCAACAGCGTCAGGCTCTCGGTGTACTCCGGGTCGCGGATGCGGGCGATGGAGTACTTCGCGCCCAGCTGCTTCGCCGCCAGGCAGCACACCATGTTCTGCTCGTCGTTGCCCGTGACGGCGATGATCACGTCCGCATTCTCGACCCCCGCCTCGATCAGCACCTTCACGTTGGCCCCGTTGCCCCGCACGCACATCACGTCCAGCGTCTCGCTGGCCCGCAGCAGCGCCTGCTGGCTCTTGTCCAGCACCGTCACGTCGTGCCCGTCCTTCGACAGGTACTGCGCCAGGGTATACCCCACCTTGCCGTTGCCGACGATGATGATATTCATACGATTGGTTCCTTTCAGTCGAAGGTTATGGTCGGAAGAATGGAGCATTGAGAATGGACAATGGAGAATGACTGAGGAAATCCTTGCGGATTTCTTTTATTGAACGGCTGTAACTGTTCAGTTCTGCGACAAACAGAGACTTGGCAGGCTGCGGGGGACGACCTCTCAGTCAGCCTAACGGCTGACAGCTCCCCTGGAAGGGGAGC
>CADCAS010000030.1:6103-32899 GCA_902799465.1 uncultured Eubacteriales bacterium | reverse complement strand
AGGGGAGCTGTCGCCGACGAAGTCGGTGACTGAGAGGTCGTTCCCCGTTGCCTTGTACAATCTCCACTTATCACAGCAGAACTGAATAGATACGAATGGCTAAAAGAAATCATGATCCGCCGCTTGCGGGTTTTATAATCCAACAGATCCGAAGGATCTGCACCATCATTCTCCATTATCCATTTTCCATTCTCAATTCTCTGTTTTCAGTTCCTCTGCGCCTGTCTCAGGCACAGCAGGGCGGCCCTTGCGTCGGCGGTGAAGTCGCCGCACTTCTGGCAGGCGACGCTGACGCCGCCCCTGTAGCCGCTTCGCTTCAAAACGCGCATCAGCTTGAACCAGTCCTCGCCGTCGGCCTCCCGGGGCATGCGGCGGGTCAGGGGATGCTGGGCGTGGACGTGGGCCAGGCTCGCGCCCACCTGTCCGAGCGCCGTCACCGATTCCGCCGCCATGGCCATGGCCCCGGTGTCGGCCGCCACCCCCACGTTGTCCAGCTGCAAGAGCCCCGTCATCAGCGTGGCCTCCGAAACCAAATTCAGCAGGTTGCACTCGGTCTTTCTCAGCGGCTCCACCGCCACCGTCACGCCGTTTTCCCGGGCGTGGCCCTGGCACAGCCTGAGGAAGTTGCCCAGCTGGCGCCAGGCCAGGGGATAGTCGTACCCCGCCGGCACCGTCCGCTGAAGCGGCGCGTCCAGCACCGCCACCCGCGTCCCCAGCCGGCGCATCCGCCCGAAGGCCAGGGTCAGGTAGTCGTGCAGCTCGCCCGCGCGCACGTCGGGGCCCACGATGTTCAGCCCCTCCGGCAGAAAGCGGCTCGCCGCCGATACCTTCAGCCCGCTGCCCGCGCACCAGGCCGCGAATTCCTCGAAATACTCCTCCGAGAGCGCCGCCAGCTCGCACAGCGGCACCTCCGCAAAGTCGTAGCCCAGCGCCCGCGCCTCGGGCAGGTTCGTAAAGTCGGTACAAATGCCGATGGGGATCATGCGCCACCTCACCCATTGTGATACCCTTCAGTATACGCCTGTTTCCCCAATACGTCAAATGATAATGGTAGATTTTAACAGTAACATGGCGGGACAAAAAAATGACAGCGAATGTTGATCCGCTGTCACATATGTCCGCGCTGCGTCAGGCCATCCCGACGCCCAGCCACTCCTGCACCAGGCCAATCGGGCGATGCACGGCCCGCGCGATGTCATCCGGCTTCAGCCCCATGTCGTGGAGCGTCCTGGCGGTGATTTTCGCCTGCTCGTCCATGCCCTCCAGCTTGCCTTCCGCACGGCCCTCCATCCGGCCCTCCGCCCTGCCGCGCGTTCTGCCCTTCAGCTCCACCCGGTCCAACACCTCGCACATATTCCGCACCTCCCCTTTGTCGGCACTTTCATTATAGACTTCCTCAAAGCGATGATCCCGCGTCATGACGCTGAGCAGCTGCAGCGTGGCCTGGACGTGTTCCAGCCGCTCGGGGCTGGGGACATAATCGCCCGACTCCCGCTTCTGGACGAAGTAGTCGGCCACCACCCGGAAGTCACTCTTGAAGCGCTTCACCTGCTCCCGGGACATAAACGCGATCTCGAACAGGTTGATGCGCATGTCCGGCACGAACGGCTTGAAGCGCTCCGGCACGTTGACCGCCTCGTGGAGCGTCAGCGGCTTGTCCCAATGCTTTTCGTGGCCGAAGTACAGCACCAGCGTCACCACGGGGTAGCGCGGCCGGTCCCGGTTCTCCCTCAAAAGCTGCGCCCGGTACTCCGCGCCGTCGTAGCCCAGCACGCGCAGCGGCATGTCAGCGTCCGGGGCGGTCTGGTTCTCGATGCCGATGCACGCGATCCGGATGCTGCTGCGCGTCCACCGCTTGGCCACGTCCCGCTCGATCTCCCGAAGCTGACCGTCGGCCTTGTAGGCAGCCCTGGGGGTCTGGTCCTCCAGCTCCTCGGGCAGTATGACCGCCTCCCCGTCGAACAGCAGTCCGTTGACGATGTCCGCAAACACGTCGTCATAGGCCTCCAACAGCTTCTCCGCGATGTCCCGCCTTCCCACGCGCCTCACCCGCCGTCTCTTGATAGCCCTATTATAACGCATTCAATGGAATTAATCAACGGGGAAGAGGAGGCATTTGGCATTAGGCATCAGATATCAGTCGGAACTGCGGCAAGCCGCAAAGCTCCTATTGGAGGCTGTCTCCCATAGATATGATATCCCAGCGGCGATATACATAATTACCCCTCTTATACTCGCGCATTTCACTGGAAAGAAATGGCTTGCCGCAACCCCACTAATGCCTTTTGACCTATTGCTTGATGCCTCAATTCTTGTGCCCGCACAACACATTTGTATTTTCCCCTCCGATGTGATATAATGCCCCTATATGACCCGACGGAGGATATACGGCATGGGCGAGAAGCTGGTTTTGCTGGACGGTTACAGTCTGATGTACCGGGCGTTTTTCGCGGTGCAGGGGGTGATGACGGCCCCGGACGGCACGCCGACCAACGCGGCGCACAATTTCATGATGATGCTGACGAAGCTGATCGACGAGGAAAAGCCGGACGCGCTGGCGGCGGCCTTCGATCTCCACGCGCCCACCTTCCGTCACCGGCTCTACGACGCCTACAAGGGCACCCGCAAGCCCATGCCCGACGAGCTGCGGGCCCAGGACCCGATCATCCGGGAGCTGCTGGGGGCCATGGGCATCCCGATCATCGAGCGTGAGGGCTACGAGGCGGACGACATCATGGGCACCCTGTCGCTGCAATGCGAGGACTCCGGGGACGAGGCGCTGCTGGTGACCGGCGACCGGGACTCCTTCCAGCTCGCCGGGCCCCGCACCACCATCCTCTACACCAAAAAGGGCATCACCGACACCGTCCGGGTGACCCCGGAATATATTATGGAGACCTATGGGGTGAAGCCGGAGCAGCTCATCGACGTCAAGGCGCTGATGGGCGACACCTCGGACAACATCCCCGGCATCCCCGGCATCGGCGAAAAGACGGCGCTGAAGCTGATCCAGCAGTTCGGCAGCCTGCAGGGCGCGCTGGACAGCGCATCCGCGCAGAAGGGCAAGCTGAAGGAGCGCCTGGAGACGGGCCGCGCGTCGGCGGAGCTGAGCTACACCCTGGCGAAGATCGACCGCCACGCCCCGGTGGAGGCGGCGCTTCAGGACTGGCACATCGGCGACATCACCGGCGCGCTGCCCAGGCTCAGGTCCCTGAGCATGAACGCCGCCATCCGCCGGGTGACGGAGACGGCGAAGCGGCTGCCCTCGGCGTCGGCGTCGGCAAAGGCGATGGACGCGGAGAGCGAGAAGCTGCCGAAGATAGAGACCTTCGACGCGCTGGAGCCCCTGAAGGCGCGGATCGCGGAGCTGGCGAAGGGGGCAAAATGGGCGTCCCTCCACCTGGGCCAGTCCCTGACCGTAGCCACCGACGCGGCGCGGCTCTCGCTGGCGCTGGGCGGCGATCTGCTGTCCACGGGCATCACCGACGCGGAGGCCCTGGAGGCAGCGCTGCCGCTTATGCGGCGCGACTGCCCCAAGGCGCTGCACGACATCAAGTCCCTGCCCATGGACCTGGACGACATCCGCGGCGACATCATCGACGTGATGCTGGCCGCCTACGCGCTGAACCCCCAGCGCCCGGGCTTTGACGCGGAGTCCCTCTGCGGCGAGGCGGGCGTCGACGGCTGCGCCCGCCATCCGGCCACCGCCCTGCGCCGCCTGGCGGAGCAGCAGCGCGAGCAGCTGACGCAGACCGGGGTGGAGAAGGTATACCGGGAGATCGAGCTGCCCCTGGCCTACGTGCTGCGGGCCATGGAGCGGGCGGGCATGCTGGTGGACGCCGACGTGCTCTCCGAGCTGGGGCAGGACTTCCGCGCCCACATCGCCGCCCTCACCGACGAGATCGCCGACATGGCCGGAGCGCGGATCAACCTGAACTCCCCCAAGCAGCTGGGTGAGCTGCTGTTTACCAAGCTGGGCATCCCCTCCCCCACCAAGAAGATCTCCACCAAGGCGGAGGTGCTGGAGGGCCTGGCGGACGACTACCCCATCTGCGCGAAGATCCTGGAGTACCGCAAGTACCAGAAGCTCCAGTCCACCTACATTGACGCGCTGATCCCCATGCGGGATAACGAGGGCCGGGTGCACACCCGCTTCGACCCGGTGGGCACCGCCACAGGCCGCATCAGCTCCTCGGAGCCGAACCTGCAGAACATCCCCGTGCGCACGGAGCTGGGCAAGGCCATCCGCGGCGCGTTCATCGCGGCCCCCGGCTGCGTGCTGGTGGACGCGGACTACAGCCAGATCGAGCTGCGGGTGCTGGCCCACATGTCCGGGGACCCCACCATGATCCACGCCTTCAACGAGGGGCAGGACATCCACGCCCGCACGGCCTCGGAGGTCTACGGCGTGCCGCTCGAGCAGGTGACGCCCCAGATGCGCTCCGCCTGCAAGGCCGTGAACTTCGGCATCGTCTACGGCATCTCCGAGTTCACCCTGGCCAAGAACATCGGCACCTCCCGCTGGGAGGCCAAGGCGTTCATCGAGCGCTACTTCGCCCGCTATCCCGGCGTCAAGACCTACATGGACGAGTCGGTGAAGCGGGGCTACGCCCAGGGCTATGTCACCACGCTGATGGGCCGGCGGCGCTATCTGCCGGAATTGCAGAGCGGCAACTACAGCCTGCGCTCCTTCGGCGAGCGCTGCGCCATGAACAGCCCCATCCAGGGCACCGCGGCGGACATCATCAAGCTGGCGATGATACGGGTCTACGACGCGCTGAAGCGGGGCGGCTTTCAGGCGCGGCTCATCATGCAGGTCCACGACGAGCTGATCATCGAGGCCCCGGAGGCCGAGGCCGCGCGGGTGGCCGGGCTGCTGAGGGACTGCATGGAGAACGTCTGCGCTCTGGCCGTGCCCCTCAAAACCGACATTTCCACGGGAGGCGATTGGCGTGCCTGCAAATAAGCCCTACGTCATCGGTCTGACCGGCTCCACCGGCAGCGGCAAGACCGAGGCGGCCAGGTACCTGGAGGCCCTTGGCGCGGCCCGGTTCGACGCCGACGCCGCCTCCCGCGCGGTGACCGCCCCCGGCGGCGCGGCGCTGCCCGCCATACGGGCCTGCTTCGGCGACGGGGTGTTCCGTCCCGACGGGACCCTGGACCGCGCGGCCCTGGCCGGCATCGTGTTCCACTCCACGCCCCACCGCCGCGCCCTGGAGGGCATCATCCACCCGCTGGTGCAGCGGATGCTGCTGGAGAAGATGGACGCCGCCGCCGCGGCCGGGACCCGCATGGTGATCCTGGACGTGCCGCTGCTGTTCGAGTGCGGCATGGACGCCCTGTGCGACGAGACCTGGGCGCTCTATTGCAGCCGCGACCTCCAGATCTCCCGCATCGTCGCCCGCGACGGCATCACCCGCGAGGCCGCCGGGGCCCGCATCGACAGCATGATGTCCACCGAGGCGCGCAACGCCCGCGCCACCCACGCCATCAACACCGACCAGCCCATGGAAAAGACCCGCCAGACCCTCCAGCAGCTGTACAGGGCGGCGGAGAGAAGAGCGGGGTAAGGCATCAGGCATCAGGCATCAGGCATCAGGCAACAGGCATTAGTCGAGGGGCGGCAAGCGCTGCTGTTCTTTTGCGTCGTTCGCCTTCGCCAATGCTCTGATGAGGCGCGCGGTGGATGCGCCGCAAACCCGCTGATGCCTGATGCCAGTTGCCTGTTGCCTGTTGCCTGTTGCCTGAATTACAGGCTTCGCCCAACAGATTCCACCAAAGGAGTTACCCATGTCGAAATCAAAGAAGCGTCGGCGCAGGGGCCGACGGCTGTCGCTGATCGTGACGGCGGCGGTGCTGGCGCTGGCCCTGCTGGGGCTGGGACTGTGGATCGCGCTGGACCGCGCCCCGGGAGCGGTGATGCGGACCTATCCGATGGAATACGAATCGCTGATCCGCATCTATTCGGAGATCTACGGGATCCCCCCGGCCTACACGGCGGCGGTGATCCTGGCGGAGTCCGCCTATGACCCCGAGGCCGTGTCCTCCGCCAACGCCCAGGGCCTGATGCAGCTGCTGCCCCCCACGGCGGAGTGGATCGCGGAGCGGCTGGGGGACGTGTACCGGGAGGGCAGCCTGTTCGACCCGGAGACCAACATCCACTACGGCTGCTGGTATCTGGGTTTCCTGATGAAGCGCTACAACGGGGACATGCGCTGCGCGTCCTCGGCCTACCACGCGGGACAGGGCACGGTGGACAAGTGGCTGTCCGATCCCCAATACTCCCCCGACGGCGCGACGCTGGCCGTCATCCCCTCCAACACCACCGACACCTACGTCCAGAGGGTTTTGAAGTATTATGAGAAATATGCCGAAAAGTACGCGGCTGCTGAGCCTGCTGTTATGTCTCACACTGGCGCTGTGCTGTAGCGCCCATGCCGAGGGGGACGCCTTCGCCGGGGAGGACGCCTTTTCGGAAGCGGAGGCGGACTACGCGGAGCAGCCCTATGCGGCGGAGCAGCCATACGAGATCGACGCGGACATGCAGACCGCCGACATGGTGGTGGGCTACGTGGCCTCGCCGGGGGCGTCCATGAACCCCGCCACCTGTACCGAGTGGAGCCTCATCAGCATCAACCAGCTGATGTACGAGTCCGTGGTGGATCTGGACGACAGCTTAAAGCCCGTGCCCATGCTGGCCGACAGCTGGGAGCAGGACGGCAAGAACTGGACCTTCCACCTCAGAAGCGGCGTGCGCTTTCACAACGGCATTGAGCTGACGGCCTACGACGTGGTGCGCAGCTGGCAGGCGCTCTTCACCACCGCCGGGGACAACCCCTGGTTCGGGCGGCTTCAGGCCATATTCAGCATGGAGGCCACCGACATACTCACCCTCCAGGTGGTGGGCGTCAACGCCGGCCTGGACACCCTCTACGCCATGAACTTCCCGGTGATGCAGTACAACACCCTGGCGGAGCTCTATCCCCGGGGCACCGGCCCCTACTGGTTCATCAAGCGGGACGGACAGGATACCATCCGGCTGGAGGCCAACCCCCTGTGGTGGAAGCGCCAGCCCGGCATCCACAGCCTGATCTTCAGGCGCTACGACGAGGCCGGCGACGCCATCGAGGCCGTGCACACCAAGCAGATCGACATGCTGGCCTCCCGCTCCCCCAAGGCCGCCTTCAGCCGCAAGCTCAAGGACCTGACCAGCATGGACTACCTCACCATGGCCTATGAGGTCCTCATCCCCAATCTGAGCGAGAAGTCCATGATGGCCGACCTCCGCGCCCGGCAGGCGGTGATGTACGCCATGGACCGGGCCGTCATCGCCTCCAACGCCTATCTGGACATGGCCGTGCAGTGCGAGGTGCCCGTGCCGCCCTCCAGCTGGCTCTACGAGAGCCAGTCCGCCTACTACTACTACAGCCCGGAGCGCGCCCTCCAGCTGATGCACGACCTGGGCTGGTACGACATGACCGGCAACGGCAGGCTCAACAAGGTGGAGGGGGTGGTGCTCAAGGAGCCGGACATCACCCTCATCACCTACAACGAATCCACCAACTCCATCCGGGAGAACGCCGCCAACCTGGTGGCCGCCTACCTGGACGCCATCGGCTTCCGCTGCTCGGTGCGGGTCTACTCCCAGGCCCGCTGCCGGGAGCTCATCAAGGAGCGCCTCTTCGACCTGGCCCTGGTGAGCTTCAACCTCTCCGAGGTCCCCTCCCTGCGCCCCATCTTCGGGCGCAACGAGGTCCTCAACCTCAACGGCTTCGGCAACGACGACATGCAGGGCTGGCTGGACACCGCCCGGGACACCTCCGACGAGCTGACCCTCAAGAGCCTCTACTCCGAAATGCAGCTCTACATCGTCCGCCGCCTCCCCATCCTCGGCCTCGTGTTCCGCACCGGCACCGTCCTCTCCAACCGCTCCATCGGCGGCATGTCCGCCCTGCGCGGGTACGATACCTTCAACGGGCTGGAGTTTGTGACGGGGGAGTAGAGATCAGGGAAAAGGGGAAAGCTGCTGCCGCGTATAAAAGCGCCGCCCGCCCGATATCGAATGAAAACGATCGGGCGGGCGGCGCTTTGCCGTCGGTTATTCCTCCAGAAATGCCGCAACGCTGATGATTCTGGGATCTGTGATGGAGGATTCGAGGAAATCCTTGTCTCCGGTCAGGAACAGATCCGCATGGGCATTGAGGGCCGCGCGCAGGATGGGACGGTCCTTGGGGTCCCGGAGCTTTGCCTCCTCCAGGCGCTCCACGGCGGGCGTTTCGACATACTCGATCAGGCGCGTCGCGTGGTACAGGAAGGCGTCCAGCTCCAGCGCGCGATGAGGAAACTTCTCCTGAAATTTGCGGCGAAGCTCATCGATTACGTAATCACACACCACGGGATGATAGGGCGGCTGCAGCGCCTTCATGAGCGCCTGCGCCACCCTGCCCCCGGGAAACAGCACGGCGGAAATGAGGATATTGGTATCTATCATCACCCTCATTCCGATGCTTCCTCCCTCCGGGACCGGGTGATCCACTCCGCCACGTCCTCCTCACTGAACAGCCCCGCGGCAGCGGCCTCGCCCTTCATCTGTTCCTGGAAGCGCATGAGAGCGTAGACCGTGGAGTTGACGACGCGCACATCCCTGCCGTCCACCACGAAGGTCACCCGGTCTCCCGCCTCGACCCCCAGCGCCTCTCGCACATTCTTGGGAATGGTCACCTGTCCCTTGGACATGACCCTGGCATCGTTGACAAAAGCGGCCTCAGACATCGCCGCCACCTCCCCTTAAAAGCAGGAATTCAGGATTCCCTACTTTCATTATAACCTGAAAACCCGGATTTGACAACCCCGTCTGTTCGTTCATTGTGCGAAGGGCTCTATTCAATCTTGCCATCCAGGGAGTAGGGAGTAGGCAGTAGGGAGTAGGGGGAGTTACGGCACAGCCTCTGACTTCTATTGAAAACCCCGCGTTTTCGGTAGGCTCTGGGGATACTTAACGTTTTTCATTTCATTAGAATGCCGTTCATCTGCCCTTCTCCCCTACTCCCTACTCCCTACTCCCTACTGCCTACTCCCTAAATCCCAAATAATCGAAGGGACGCCAACCAAACGGCGTCCCTTCACTTGCGCTGCCGCGCGGCAGCCGTTATTCCTTTTCCCTTTTCCCTTTTCCCTTTTGCCTAATTCCCTTCCCCGCAATCATAGATCCTGTGCCACTCCCCGGTGAAGCTGCCGTCCTCGTTTCTGAGCACGAGGGGCTCGAGCCAGTGGAGGCCCTCGCCGCCCGACTTGACGGCGTCGAGGAGGACGAACCTGGGGGCGCGGCCCGCGACGCCGTGGACGGTGCGGATGCGCTTGGGGGCGAGGCGGTTATCCCAGAGGGCGCGCATCAGCTCGAAGGCCCGGGGTGCGGGGTAGACGGCGCAGAAGCGCCCGCCGTTTTTCAGCAGCATGGCGGCGGCGCGGGCCAGGTCGTCGGGGGTGAGGTCGCCCTCGTGGCGCGCGAGGCGCTTGGCCGCATTGGCGCTCTCCAGCGCCGCGCCCTTCCTGCCATAGGGGGGATTGCACACCGCCAGGGTGTAGGCCCCCGCGCCAAGGGTCCGCCAGGCGTCGCGCATGTCCATTTCAAACACCCGCACCCGGTCCTCCATGCGGTTGTAGGCCACGCTGCGGCGGGCCATGTCGGCGATCTCGGGCTGGAGCTCCACCGCGTCCACCCGCAGGCCGGGGCGGTGGGCCGCCATCAGCAGCGCGATGGCCCCGGTGCCGCAGCCCAGGTCCACGGCCACGTCCCTGGGCCGTGGCGCGGCAAAGTCGGCCAGCAGCACGCTGTCGGTGCCGAAGCGGAACACGTCGGGCCGCTGGATCAGCTTCATGCCGTCCCGCTGGAGGTCGTCCAGCCGCTCTCCGTCCTTCAAAAGCCCGTTCACGCCGCCTCCGCCCAGCGGTAGACGCTGGCGCTGTCGATCTGGTCGATGTAGCTCATGACCACCCAGCCGATCTCCGGGGTGGTGTAGATGATGCGCCCCTCTCCCGCGCCCACGGTGAGCAGCATGCTCACGCTGTCGCTCCCGGCGGTCTGGAAGGCCAGTATGTTGCCCATGGCCACCTCCTCCGGGTCCTCCACCGGGTCGTCGGCCAGGCGGATGAGCGCCTCGGGCGCGGTGATGGGCAGCCCCGCCGCCACGCACACGTACTGCACCAGCGCAAAGCCGGGATACAGCGGGTCGTCGGGCACGTTGAACTCGGTGCCCACCAGCTCCAGGGCGATGTCGGCCATGCGGCCCTGCACCCCGGCGTCGCGCCCGGCCAGCAGCGCGGTGAAGCGCTCCTGGGCGGCGGCGTCCCCCATGGCGCGGGCCTGTTCGCTCTGCAAAAGCCCCAGCGTGTCGCTGCCCACGCGGCCCGTGGCGGTCAGCTCGTTGGCCATCTGAAACAGCCGCACCGCCGTCTCCGTGGCCCGGTCGAACACGCCGTCGGCCTCCCGGGCAAGGTAGCCCAGGGCGTAGAGCCTGCCCTGGATCAGTTCCACCCGGTCCCCGGTGTCGCCCAGCTGCACCACGTCCGCGCGGCGGCGGGTGTTGGCGCTGCCGGAGTAGATCAGCTCCCACAGCGCCGCGTCGGCCACGCCGGTCTGCTCCAGGCCGTTGTCGCCCTGAAACTGGGCCACCGCCCGCTGGGTCAGGTCGCCGTAGCTGCCGGTGCAATCGCCGTCGAAATAGCCCATCTCCCCCAGCCGCCGCTGGAGGTTGTACACGTTCAGCCCCGCGTCCCCCGCGGCGCAGCTCATCTCGGACAGGAAGCCCTGCCAGGTGATGGGCACGTCCGCCAGCAGCCGCATCAGCGTCATGCCGTCGGCCACGCCGGTGACGCTCAGCCCGTTGACCATCTGAAAGCGCTCCACCGCCGCGCGGGTGCTGTCGCCGAACACGCCGTCGGGGCTGCCGGCGAAGTAGCCGTACTCCTGGAGCTTGAGCTGGAGGGTCTGCACCTGGTTCTTGATGTCGCCCTGCTGCAGGGGGGCCATGTCCCGATAGCCCTGCACGAAGGCCCGCAGGTAGTCCTGCCGGGCGATCGCCCCGCCCGACCGCAGCATCGCGAGGGTGGGCTCGTCGGGCTGGCCGGTCGCCGACAGCCCGTTGGCCTGCTGGAAGCTCTCCAGCGCCGCGCGGGTGGCCTCGTCAAAGGTCTCGTCCGCCGCCTCCAGATAGCCCAGGCTTGCCAGCCGGTCCTCCAGATCGCGGATATCCCCGGACGCCATGCTCAGCGCGGCCTCCGCCCCGCCGACGCCGGTCAGAAACAGCGCCGCAGCGATGACAGCCGCGGCAATACGCCGATGGAACACGCCAAGCCCCCCCTTATTGCATTTCTTTGAAGTGAAGCTATCTGTCGCCCAAATTGAAAATGGAGAATGGAGAATGGAAAATGTCGGTGCAAATCCTGCGGATTTGTTTGATTAAACGCTATAAGCCGCGTTGGAGCGCCGGTTTAATCAAAGAAATCCGGTAACTGTTCAGTCGTTGACTCCTTCCGACCCGCTTCGCGGGCCACAAAGAGGGAGGCTTTTGGGGCCCCGTCCAGGCTCCCTCTCCGAGGGAGCTGTCAGCCGCAGGCTGACTGAGGGAGTCATCCCTGAGCAACTGAATAGTTACGAAATCCGCAGGGATTTCCACATGGATTCTCCATTCTCCATTGTCCATTATCCATTCAAGAATTATCCGTCTGCTTCACAGGCGTGAAGCGATGCCGCCCGGGCATTCAGCTCCCCGCCCGCTCCAACATATCCAGCCGGACGTAGCCCACCACGCCGTCCACGCGGACCAGGGCCCAGGCGGCGTTGTAGGCGTCCACGGAAACCCGCTGGCCCTGGGAGAGGGTCATGAGCTGCTTTCCCCCCCGGGCGGAGTCGTAGACGGGCACCTCGGATCTGGCCACGGCCATGAGCCCTGAGGCGGCGCGGGTGATATTGCCGCCCTCGATGGCGGCGGGTTTGTCGTTGGACAGAGCCTCCATGCGCACATAGCCGGTGATGTCGCCCACCCGGACGCAGGCCCACAGGCTGTTGTAGGCCCCGACCCGGACCCGCTCGCCGTAGTACAGCGTCTGAAGCGGCTCGGAGTCGTCGGACCAGGTGAGGTAGGCGCTGGCGCTGCCCGCGGTGACGAACATGTACTTCTTGCCCTTGACCTTCACGATGGGGCCGCCCTCGACCTCACTGGAGCTATCCCCGCCCTCCAGCGCGGTGATGGATTCCAGCCGCAGACAGCCCTCCTGGCCCCGGTGGGTCCGGACCCGGGCCCAGTCCCGGCTGTAGGCCAGCACCTGCACCGTGTCGCCCTGCTTCAGGGTCTTTAACGTGGAGGACAGCGCGTTGGGGGCGTCGAACAGCGGCGCGTCCTGCTTGAGCCGCGCGGTGACGCCGTCGGGCGCGGGCACGAAGGCGTCGGGATCGTCGGTGGGCGCCGCCGCGGGCTGGGTCTCGTCCAGCGCCACATACCGGGCGGGCACGAAGCCGGTCCGCCCGTCCACGGACACCGCGCGCCAGGCGTCGGTCCAGGCCAGCACCCGCACGCTCTCACCCGCGGACAGGGTCCCGAGGGTCCGCGCCTCCTCGGAGGGCAGACCGTAGACGTCGGCGGCGGCCTCCGCCCTGCCGTACACCGCCTCGCCGGAGGCCGCGCCCGCCAGGCTCACGGATTCCAGCCCGTCGACCCGGATATAGCCGTATCTGCCGCCCGAGCCCACGGCCGCCCAGTCGCCCCGCGCGCCGTAGATGTTCACCACGGCCCCCGCGGCCAGGGTGGCGGCCACCTCGCCGGTGTCGTCGGCGGCGTCCAGCAAATCGGTGCGATCCGTCAGCCGCGCGGTGGCGAGCACGCGCCGCTCGGGCTCCGGGCTGCGGTTGTCCCGGGTGGTGTCGGTCAGGCTCAGCCGCTTGCCCTCCACGCCGGGATAGTAGAACGCCAGGATGTCCGACACCCGCATGCCCTTCTCGGCCATCACCTGCGCGCCGCGCTGGCTCAGGCCCACGCCGCTGCCGAAGCGCCTGAAGGAGATGTTGAAGGACTTCTGGGTCTCCACCACCCACACGGTCTCGTTGTCCTCGGGGTTGATGCTCAGGTCGTACCAGTCCTCAAACCCGCCGTAGGTGGGGATGGACACCGACACGGTGCCGGTGCGCTCCTCGCCGTCCGCGCCCACGCCCGTCACCGCCAGCTTGAAGGTCAGCGACTTGTACAGCCGGCTGGGGGCGGGGAAGCGGGAATCGCAGGCGGTGATGCTCTCCACGCCCAGCACCCGGAAGCTCTGCGCCGTTCGAAGCTGGTCGCGGACACCCGTCATCAGGGCCTCCCGCAGCGCCTCCGCGACGCCGGTCAGGTCCTTGTTGACGCTCGCGGTGTGGACCACGGCGCTGCGGCTCTCGTAGTCGTAGGGATCATCCCGCACCACGGAGTAGTTCAGCGCCGCGCCCCCGGCGTTTTTGGACGCTTCGGTCTGGCCCCCGTTGGAGGCGCAGGAGGCGCACTGGGCCAGCGCCCCGCCGTAGTAGAGCACGCCGCCCCGGGTGTCGTCCACGGCGCGGACCACGTTGGCATAGTCGGCGGTGTCGTTGTAGCCCTTGAAAACCAGGTCGCCGGTGTCGGTCAGGTCGTAGACCGCGTCCCGCCGCGTGGAGCGCTTGCGCAGCGCGGCGGTGCGCGCCGCCACGGCCATGGCCTTCAGCGCCTCGAGGCCCGCCGACGGGGGCATGACGTAGCCCACCACGCCGTAGAGGTAGTTCTCCACGTAGATGTTCAGTATGGCGGTGACGACCCCGCCCGACGCGGATAGCCCCAGGTCGCCGCAGAAGCGGTTGGACAGCTCGGGCGAGGTGAACCGCAGGCCGCGATTGCCCGATTCGGCCCGCATCAGCCGCGCGGTCTCACCCAATGTCAGCGCATCGCCGCCGCAGGTCATGGTCAACGCGTCCCCGTTGGCGGCCACCTTCACCGCCTCCCCCGCCGGGATGCGCACCGAGGGATCTGAGGCCAGATAGTAGTCGCAGTCCACCGTGAACGCCACCTCGGTGGGGGCCCCCAGCCGGGTCAGCTTCACCCGCAGCATGCCGTCCGTCTCCGCGATGGCCGGGGTCGCCCCCATCAGCCCCACGAAAACAAGCGCCAGCGCGACCATCAGCGCGCAGACGCGACGTATCCCTATGGCTTGAGCTTTTCCTATACGCATGTATAATAGCTCCGGCGATCTTCCGTAATTCTCAAACGGCGCACTTCCGCGCCATTCGATCAATATTCTACCCCTCCGCCCCGTTCTCCTGCCGGTTCACTCAATTGTAAATGGAACGTCATATGTGGTACATGGAATTGAGACAATATTCAGGGAATGGAGAATGGAAAATGATTGTACTGATCCGGGGATCATTCGGATTTGTTGAATTAGGAATGAGGAATTAGGAATTAGGAATTGAAATGGCCCGGCTGCGCAGGTGCGGCGCTGCCCGCCAGGTTTCACACTTTGTTTTGTTATTGACCGCCCGTGCAGTGCGCGCGGCAGCCACTATTCATTCCTAATTCCTCATTCCTAATTCCTAATTATCCCCCATTCTCCATTCTCCATTGTCCATTCTCCATTGAACTAAAGTCCCGCCGCTTCACGCCGCAGCTGGGCCTGTTCCCGGGCTTCAAGGCGCTCCAGCCGGGCGTGGGCGATGTCGCGGTCCCGGGTGAGGCCCGCGGCGATCTGCTCCAGGGCGGCGATGTCGTCCTGGCGTGCGTCCTCGCGGCAGCCCCGAAGCGCCTCCAGCGCCCAGCGGAGATTCGCGCAGGCCTCGCTCAGCGAGTCGTACCGCTCGTACAGCCGCTGCGCCTGCCGCGCCGCCGTCAGCTCCCGCTGTAAGGCGTGTGTATTCCGTATCACGATCCCTTCCTCCTTCCCAAAGCGATTGTCGGGACTATTATATATCGAACGCGTGTTCGTTGTCAAGTGTCAAATTGGGAGAAAGAGGGAAAAGGGAACAGGCAAAAGGGAAAAGGGAAAAGGGTAACGGCTGCCGCCATTTCTGTTGAAAGCATGAATCAGCGCGCGGCAGCGGCCATTCCTGTTCCCTGTTCCCTGTTGCCTGTTCCCTCGTTCCCCTGTTCCCTGTTGCCTGTTCCCTCGTTCCCCTGTTCCCTGTTGCCTGTTCCCTCGTTCCCCTTTTCCCTTTTCCCTATTCCCTTTTCCCTCGTCCTCCCTCCCCCTTGCGTCCCCCGTCCCGAAATGCTATAATGTAACCTATGAGAGGAGGCCTGGGGAGAAGAAGATGCGGGTAATACAGTTTTCGGACAGCTTTTTGCCGGTGATGGACGGCGTGGGGAACGTGGTGTATCAGTACGCGACGAACATGGGCCGGAAGGGCCAGGAGGTCTATGTGGTGTGTCCCCAGACGGACACGGGCTACCGGGGGAACTATCCCTTTGAGATCGTGGACTACCTGGGGGTGCCGCTGCTCAAGCTCAAGAGCTACAAGGTGGGCACGCCGCTTCTGGACGTGCACTGTCTGAACCGGCTCAACCACATCCACCCGGACATCATCCACGTGCACAGCCCCTTCATCGCGGGCCACGCGGGGCTGTCCTACGCCCACCGGGCGGGGTGTCCCATCGTGGGCACGTTCCACTCCAAGTACTACGACGACTTTTTGCAGGTCACCGGGAACCGGCTGATGGCCGGGTGGGGCGCGAAGCTGGTGGCGAACCTGTACGAGAAGTTCACCGAGGTGTGGACCGTCAGCGCCTCCTCCGCGGACACCCTGCGGGACTACGGTTACAAGGGCGACATCCGGGTGATCTCCAACGGCACCGACATCAGGCCCGTCACCGACGCCGACGTGGACGCGGTCCGTGCGCGGTTCGGGCTGGACGACACGCCGCTTTTGCTCTACGTGGGCCAGATCAACTGGAAGAAGAACCTGCGCTGCGTGCTGGAGGGCTGCGCCCTGCTGAAGCGCCCGTTCCGGCTGGCGCTGGCGGGGCAGGGCCCCCACGAGCGGGAGGTGGCCAGGCTGGCCGAGGCGCTGGGCATCGGCGATAAGGTGCTGTTCACCGGTCACATCGGCGACGGCGTGACGCTGAACGCGCTGTACCGGGCGGCGTCGCTGTTTCTGTTCCCGTCGCTGTACGACACCTCCGGGCTGGTGGTGCGCGAGGCGGCCGCCATGGGCACGCCGTCGGTGGTGGTGGCGGGCAGCTCCGCCAGCGAGGGCATGCGGGACGGCTTCAACGGCTATCTCTGCCAGGACGACCCCGCCGACCTGGCCCGCGTCGTGGAGCGGGCCCTGGGCGACCCCGTGCGGCTGTCCAGGATCGGCGATACCGCCAGGGACACCATACCGATCCCGTGGGCGACGCTGGTGGACGAGGTCATGCGAAATTACGAGAGGATCGTGGAAAAACAGGGGGTTTGAGAGATGATCGGAAGATACGCGCGCGAGCTGACGGTCCTGCCCAGCATGTGCGACGCGGAGGGGCTTCTGGGCGTGCCGAACACCTTCGCGCTGTTCATGGACATCGCCACCGAGCACGCCGAGGCGCTGCACATCGGCATGAACGACCTGATGCCCCGGGGCCTGTTCTGGCTGACGGTGCGCACGAAGCTCCGCTTCTACCGCCGTCCGCGGCTGACCGAGCGGGTCGTCGCCGCCACCTGGCCCGAGACCCCGGAGCGCAGCCGCTGCAACCGGGACTACCTGCTCACCGCCGGGGAGGAGACCCTCGTCGAGGGCCGGACCGAGTGGATGATCATGAACCTCAGGACCAACCGGCTCCATCCCGCCGACGGAATCTTCCCCGAGGGGCTGACGCTGGACCACGCCCGGGTGCTGCCCGGGCCCTACATGCACATGGACGAGGCCTTCGACGGCGCGGAGGAGATGGGGACCTGCACCGTCCGCTCCACCGACATTGACCTGGGCGGCCACATGAACAACGCCGCCTACGTCCGCGCCATCGCCGGGGCCTTCACCTCCGAACAGTGGAAGGCGCTGAACATCCGGCAGATGGAGGTGGGCTTCCGCGCGCCCTGCTTCGAGGGGGAGGTCCTGGACCTCCGCCGCCGCACCGTCGACGGCGCGACGGAGCTCAGGCTGTCGCGGGGGGAGAAGTGCGTGCTGCTGGCGCGTATCGAATGACATGAACGGGACGGCCCGATGGGTCGTCCCGCTTGTTATTTATCGCACCACGATCTCCCGCTTCATGCCGTACACGTAGTATTGCACGCGATAGGCGCGGTCCGCGCCGCCGTCCGCGCGGGCGATCAGCTTGAGGTTGACGATGCCCGAGCCCCGGGCGGGGATGGTGTCGCCCTCGCCGGAGACGGAGTAGACGGCGATGTCGCCCTGCGCCCCCTCCACGGACACGCTGACCCACTCGGCGTCGATCAGGCCGCGGTTGTAGAGGGTGATGGTCACGTCCTCCAGCCGGCACGCGGCGGGATCGTCGGGCAGGGGCGCGTCGAAGCGCTGGGGCGCGGCGTCGGAGGCCACGATGTCCCGGATGGACTGATACGCCTTCGGGAACTCCGCCGCCCCCGCGGTCATCACGTCCAGCCGCGCGGACAGCCCGCCGCCCAGCAAAAATACCGCCCCGCACAGCACCATCACCGCCAGCACCGCGCCGAGGATCATCGTCGATCGCGCCATACGCCACCCTCCGCGCTTATTCTTCGCCAATATCCCACCTCCCATGCTCACGCGGAGTATTTTATCATATTTTGGATGAGGAGACAATGGGAATTTGCCGGGCTTTGCCCGGCAAATTCAGGGAGTAGGGAGCAGGCAGTAGGGAGTAGGGGAGCTGCGGCATAGCATTGTTTTCTGTTGACAGGTCAGTTTTTAAGATGCGTCTGAAACGCCCTCTCAGCCACTGCCCGCACAGTCCGTTCCTTTGAATCCTGCGATGACAGCTGAAGCTGACGGGGCCTGAAACCGGTCCGTTATACGCCTCCACATCAATCAAAGTACAGACCTCTGCCGTTCCCTCCTACTCCCTACTGCCTACTCCCTACTCCCTCCCACCCCCCGCAACTCATTACAAAAACTACCCAGACCCTTCATTGACACTGGCGGGCGGGCGTGCTATAATCTTCGCAATGAGCTTTAAGGCGATCCTGTGAGGTCGGCAAGGCATGGGGCATGGGTATGCCCTGATATGTCTGCCGCGGGGCAGATTTTTTTTGCAAAGGGGGCAGGGCCAATGGCGGAGATCAGGAGCATCGGCGAGAACCGCGTTCCCGGCTTTTCCACCGCCATCGAATTGGCGAAGCGGACGCTTTCAGACGTTGAGGGCGAATATTTCCTTTTTCCCGGCTTCTGTGACGTGCATGTGCATTTCAGAGAGCCGGGCTTTTCTTATAAGGAGACCATCGCCACCGGCACCCGGGCGGCGAAGGCGGGCGGCTACACGGCGGTGTGCGCCATGCCGAACCTGGACCCCGTGCCCGACGGCATGGAGACCTTGCGGCGGGAGCTGGACCTCATCGAGCGCGACGCCTGCATCCGCGTCTATCCCTACGGCGCGATCACGGTGGGCGAGAAGGGCGAGCGGCTGGCAGACATGGCTGCAATGGCGCAACACGTCTGCGCCTTCTCCGACGACGGGCGCGGCGTGCAGGACGACGGCATGATGCGCGAAGCCATGCAGACGGCGAAGGCACTGAATAAGCTCATCGCCGCCCACTGCGAGGTCAACGCCCTGCTGCGCGGCGGCTACATCCACGACGGCGCTTACGCGAAGGCCCACGGCCACCGGGGCATCTGCTCCGAGAGCGAGTGGCGGCAGATCGAACGCGACATCCGGCTGGCCGACGAGACGGGCTGCAAGTACCACGTCTGCCACATCTCCACGAAGGAATCCGTCCGGCTCATCCGGGACGCCAAGAAGTCCGGCGTGGACGTGACCTGCGAGACCGGGCCCCACTACCTGCTGCTGGACGAAAACGACCTCCGGGAGGAGGGCCGCTTCAAGATGAATCCCCCGCTGCGGGGCCGGGAGGACCGGGAGGCGCTGCTGGAGGGGCTCTGCGACGGCACTATCGACATGATCGCCACCGACCACGCGCCCCACAGCGCCGAGGAGAAATCGAAGGGCCTGGAAAAGAGCGCCTTCGGCATCGTGGGCCTGGAGACGGCCTTCCCGCTGATGTACACATATCTGGTGAAAAAGGGCGTCATCACCCTGGAGAAGCTCATCGACCTGATGGCCTTCAAGCCCCGTAGCCGCTTCGACCTCCCCCTCGAGGGCGCGACGCTCTGGGACCTGAACGCAGAAACCGCCATCGACCCCGCCCACTTCAAATCCAAGGGCCGCGCCACGCCCTTTGAGGGGTGGAGGGTCCAGGGGACATGCACGATGACGATCGTGTGAGCAGACGCTTATCGGGCAAGTACCTGAATGGATAATGGAGAATGGATAATGATGGTACAAATCCTACGGATTTGTTTGATTAAGGGAGAAAAGCGCCTGTTGCGCGGGTATTCAATAAAAAGAAATCCGCAAGGATTTCCACATGAATTCTCCATTCTCCATTTTCCATTCTCAATTAATAACAGCAGACCGACCAACCCAAAGCCACGGAGGTAAAAAACATGGCAAAGCGCACGGACATCAAAAAGGTTCTCATCATCGGCTCGGGCCCCATCGTGATCGGGCAGGCGGCGGAATTCGACTATGCAGGCACGCAGGCGTGCCTGGCGCTGAAGGAGGAGGGCTACGAGGTCATTCTCTGCAACTCCAATCCCGCCACCATCATGACGGATACCAGCATCGCGGACAAGGTGTACATGGAGCCGCTGACGCTGGAGTACATCGCCAAGATCCTGCGCTACGAGCGCCCGGACGCCATCGTCCCCGGCATCGGCGGCCAGACGGGCCTGAACCTGGCCATGCAGCTGGAAAAGAAGGGCGTTTTGAAGGAGTGCCGGGTGGAGCTGCTGGGCACGCCGTTCTCCTCCATCGAGCGGGCCGAGGACCGGGAGCTGTTCAAGGAGATGTGCCAGTCCATCGGCGAGCCGGTGATCCCCTCGAAGATCACCTATTCCCTGGAGGAGGCGAAGGAGGCCGCGAAGGAGATCGGCTATCCCGTCGTGCTGCGCCCCGCCTTCACCCTGGGCGGCACCGGCGGCGGCTTTGCCTATAACGAGGAGGAGCTCATCGAGGTGGGCGTCAACGGCTTCCGCCTCTCCCCCGTCCATCAGGTGCTGGTGGAGAAGTCCGTGAAGGGCTACAAGGAGATCGAGTTCGAGGTCATGCGCGACTCCAACGACCACGCCATCACCATCTGCGGCATGGAGAACGTGGACCCCGTCGGCGTGCACACCGGCGATTCCATCGTCGTCGCGCCGATCCTCTCCCTCAACGACCACGATCTCAAGATGCTCAACGACTCCGCCATCAAGATCATCCGCGAGCTGAAGATCGAGGGCGGCTGCAACGTGCAGTTCGCGCTGCATCCCCAAACCTCTGAATACTACCTCATCGAGGTCAACCCCCGGGTGTCCCGCTCCTCGGCGCTGGCCAGCAAGGCGTCGGGCTATCCCATCGCCTCCGTCACCGCCAAGATCGCGCTGGGCATGGCGCTCGAGGACATCCCCGTGGCCGGCGGCACCGCGGCCATCGAGCCCAGCCTGGACTACGTGGTGGCCAAGTTCCCCCGCTTTCCCTTCGACAAGTTCGCCACCGCGCCCAACTTCCTCGGCACCCAGATGAAGGCCACCGGCGAGGTCATGGGCATCGGCGCGAGCCTGGAGGAGTGCATGCTGAAATCCGTGCGCTCGCTGGAGAACGGCGCCCATCACCTGAGCCTGCCGAAGTTTGCGAAGATGGACGACGACGGCCTGTGGCGCTACATCAAGGACTTCCGCGCCGACGGCATCTTCGCCGTCTCCGAGCTGATCCGCCGCGGCGCGCCCATCGACAAGCTGTACGAGATCACCATGATTACCCCGCTGTTCCTGGAATCCATCAGGCGCATCACGGACATGGAGGTCCTTCTGAAGGGCAAGCCCGGCGACGTCGACGCCCTGCGCGCGGCCAAGCGGATGGGCTTTGCCGACCGGACCGTGGCCGAGCTGTGGGGCATGGGCGAGCTGGAGGTCTGCAAGCTGCGGAAGGACAACGGCATCGTGCCCGCCTTCCCCATGGTGGACACCCTCCACACCGGGACCTACATCCCCTACCTGTACTCCTCCTACAACCTCGAAAGCGCCTCCGTGCGCACCGATAAGAAGAAGATCGTGGTGCTGGGCGCGGGTCCCATCCGCATCGGCCAGGGCGTGGAGTTCGACTACTCCACCGTCCACGCGGTGCAGACCATCCGCCGCAACGGCTACGAGGCCATCATCATCAACAACAACCCCGAGACCGTCTCCACCGACTACAAGACCTCCGACAAGCTGTACTTCGAGCCGCTGACCCCGGAGGACGTGATGAACGTCATCGACTTCGAGCAGCCCGAAGGCGTCATCACCTCCCTGGGCGGACAGACCGCCATCAACCTGGCCCAGCCCCTCCAGGACCGGGGCGTGAAGCTGATCGGCACCGACTGCGCCGCCATCGAGCGGGCCGAGGACCGCGGCAGCTTTGAGCGCATCCTTCAGGACCTGAACATCCCACAGCCCCAGGGCCGCGCGGTGACCGCCGTCGAGGAGGGCGTCCGGGCCGCCGCCGAGATCGGCTATCCCGTGCTGGTGCGCCCCAGCTTCGTGCTGGGCGGCCGCGCCATGCAGATCGTGGGCAACGAGGAGCAGCTCAGGCGCTACCTCAAGGAGGCCGTGGAGATCGACGCCGACAAGCCCGTGCTGGTGGACCACTACATCCAGGGCAAGGAGGTCGAGGTGGACGCCATCTGCGACGGCCGCGACGTGTTCGTCCCCGGCATCATGGAGCTGGTGGAGCGCACCGGCATCCACTCCGGCGACTCCATCTCCGTCTATCCCGCCTTCTCCATCTCCGACCGGGTCAAGGGGATCATCCTGCAATACGCCAAGAAGCTGGGCCTGGGCATCGGCATCGTGGGCCTTTACAACATACAGTTCATCGTGGACAGGGAGGAGAACGTCTACATCATCGAGGTCAATCCCCGCTCCTCCCGCACCGTGCCCTTCCTGTCCAAGGCCACCGGCTGGTCCCTTGCCGATATCGCCACCGAGGCCATCCTGGGCAAGAGCCTCAAGGAGCAGGGCATATTCGACCTCTATCCCGCCGAGAAGAAGCGCCACTACGTCAAGGTGCCCGTGTTCTCCTTCAACAAGATCAAGGGCCTGGACGCCTACCTGTCCCCCGAGATGAAGTCCACCGGCGAGGCCATCGGCTACGACGACAAGCTCAACCGCGCCCTCTACAAGGCCCTCCAGGCCGCGGGCATGCACCTGCAGAACTACGGCACGGTGTTTGCCACCATCGCGCGCGGCGACAAGGCCGAGGCCGAGCCCCTCATCCGCCGCTTCTACAACCTGGGCTTCAACATCGAGGCCACGGAGGGCACCGCCGCCTACCTCAAGGAGCGCGGCATCCGCACCCACGTGCTCAAGAAGATCGGCGAGGACAACTCCGACGAGATCGTCGAGTCCATGCGCCAGGGCCACATCGCCTACGTCATCAATACCCGCAACGTCAACTCCACCAACGCGCTGACTGACGGCGTCAAGATCCGCCAGTGCGCCACCGAGAACAACATCACCCTCTTCACCTCCCTGGACACCGTCCGCGTGCTGCTGGACGTGCTGGAGGAGACCACGCTGACGATCTCGACCATCGACGCGTAATTGCAACTGATTTAATTGCAATTGCCGCTCTCCCGTGATATACTGAGAGTGAAGGAAGTGCGGTATGGGGCAAAAGGAAAAGCTCATTGCAAAGCTGCGATCCAATCCCAGGGATTTCACCTTTGGCGACGCCGAGACGCTGCTTGGTTTTATGACCTACCGCCGAAGCAACAAGGGCAAGACCAGCGGCTCCCGCGTCATATTCACAAGCGATGTCTACAAGACGAAGATATTGCTGCACAAGCCGCATCCCAGAAAGGAGCTGCTGGAATATCAGGTAAAGCAGCTCATTGAAGTGTTGAAGCAGGAGGGTTTGCTGTGAACAACATCATGGAATACAGGGGTTATGTGGGCAGCGTGGAGTTCTCCGAGTCCGACGGGGTGTTCTATGGAAAGGTCCAGGGCATACGCTCGCTGATCTCCTACGAGGGAACCACGGCCCGGGAGCTGGTGGACGACTTTCACGGCGCGGTGGACGACTACCTCGCCGCCTGCGAGGCCGAGGGAACCGCGCCGGAGCTGGCCTACAAGGGCAGCCTGAATGTGCGCCTCGGGGAGGAGCTGCACCGCCGCGCCGCCATCTACGCCATGACCCATCGCCAGAGCCTGAACAGCTTCATCGAAGAGGCTGTTCGGGACAAGCTGGTGTCCATTCATGCGTGACAGACACGGGTGAACAGAAAAGGTTCTGGAATACCGGAAATGAGGCTATCCATGCGGCAAGTCAATTATACGATTCTTGAGAACGCGCCCCTCACCGCCAGCGTATACCGCATGGCGCTGCGGGGCGACACCAGTCCCATCACCGCGCCGGGGCAGTTCGTGAACCTCCGGCTGGACGGGCTGTATCTGCGCCGCCCGATCTCCGTGTGCGATGTGGACGGCGACATGCTGACCCTGATCTACAAGGTGGTCGGCAAGGGCACGGAGCAGCTTTCCCGCATGCAGCCCGGCGAAGCGCTGGACGCGCTCTCCGGCCTGGGCAACGGCTACGACCTCGCCTGCGCCGGGGATCGCCCGGTGCTGATCGGCGGGGGCGTGGGCGTGCCGCCCCTGTATTATCTGGCGAAAAAGCTGATCGAGGCCGGGAGGGCCGTCGCGGTCTGCCTGGGGTTCAACACAAGAGACGAGCTGTTCTACGAAAATGAATTCCGCGCGCTGGGCTGCGACGCGCGCGTGGCCACAGTGGACGGCAGCTACGGCACGAAGGGCTTCGTGACCGCCATACTGCCCGACGCCCCGACCCACTACTTCGCCTGCGGCCCGGAGCCGATGCTGAAGGCGGTGTTCCGTGCGCTGGACTGTCCGGGGCAGCTGAGCTTCGAGGCGCGCATGGGCTGCGGCTTCGGGGCGTGCATGGGCTGCACCTGCGAGACCCTCACCGGCTACAAGCGCATCTGCAAGGACGGCCCGGTGATGCGAAAGGAGGAATTGCTTTGGAACGCACAAGGGTGAACCTCCTGGGCATCGAGCTGGACAACCCGGTCATCCCCGCCTCGGGCACCTTCGGCTACGGGCGGGAGTTCGCCGGGCTCTACGACATCGACATCCTCGGCACCTTCTCCTTCAAGGGCACGACGCTGCACCCCCGGCTGGGCAATCCGCTGCCCCGCATCGCAGAGGCGCCTTCGGGCATGCTCAACGCGGTGGGGCTCCAGAATCCGGGTGTCGATAAGGTGATCTCCGAGGAGCTGCCGAACCTTTCCAAAATCTTCCACAAGCCCGTGATGGCCAACGTCTCCGGCTTCTCCATCGAGGAGTACGCCGAGACCTGCCGCCGCCTGGACGCCTGCGCTCAGGTGGGCTGGCTGGAGGTCAACATCTCCTGTCCCAACGTCCATCACGGCGGCATGAGCTTCGGCACAGACCCCGTGCAGGCAGCGGCGGTGACGAAGGCCGTGAAGGCCGTCACTTCCAAGCCCATCATCATGAAGCTGTCCCCCAACGTGACCGACATCGTTTCCATCGCCAAGGCCTGCGCCGACGCCGGCGCGGACGGCGTCTCCCTCATCAACACGCTGATGGGCATGCGCATCGACTTAAGGACGCGGCGGCCCGTCATCGCCAACGTCACCGGCGGCCTGTCCGGCCCCGCGGTCTTCCCCGTGGCGCTGCGTATGGTGTACCAGGTGGCGCGGGCCGTGTCCGTCCCGGTGGTGGGCATGGGCGGCGTCTCCTCCGCGGAGGACGTGCTTGAGATGATGATGGCCGGGGCCACGGCGGTGGAGGTGGGCGCGGCCAACCTGGTCGACCCCTTCGCCTGCAAGCGGATCATCGAGGACCTGCCGGGGATCATGGACAAATACGGCATAGAAACGCTGGATTCCCTGAAAACAGGCGGCTCTACCGCCGGTTGAGTCCCGGAATTCAACCGCCGGTGGGTGGTCAATTCCCTCCATAGGGTTCATAATGGGCCGTGAAAGGAGGTGCTCCCCGTGGATCAGGAGAAGATCGGAAAATTCATCGCCCAATGCAGGAAGGCAAAGGGCTTTACCCAGGCGGCGCTGGCGGAGCGGCTCGGCATCACGGACCGGGCGGTGTCCAAGTGGGAGACCGCCCGGAGCCTGCCCGACGCTTCCATCATGCTCGGGCTGTGCGCCCTGCTGGACATCAACGTCAATGAACTGTTGAGCGGGGAGCGGCTGGATATGGACAACTACAAGGATATGGCGGAGGCGCATCTGATCGAGATGCGCAAGCAGGAGGAGGCGGCCAACCGCAGGCTGCTCTCCCTGGAGTGGGTGATCGGCATGATGGGGACCCTGGGCTTTTTCATGGGCATGTTCGCAGGCAGCTACGCGGTCACCGATCCCTGGTGGCGGGCGGCGCTCTATGTCCTGGGAACGCTGATGCTCCTGGCGGGCGGCCAGGTGGCGCTGAAGCTCGAGCAGAGCGTGGGCTACTATGAGTGTCCCGAATGCTGCGAGCGCTACGTGCCCACCATGAAGGCGGTGTTCTTCGCGCCCCACTTCGGCAGGACCCGCCGCATGAAGTGCCCCAGGTGCGGGGCGAAGGCTTATCAAAAGAAGGTACTGACCAAGTAATACGGAGGTGTACAATCATGGGCAGGGACGTCATCGTGGCCTGCGATTTCGCGTCGGCCAAACAGACCTTTGATTTTCTGGACCGCTTCACCGGCCGCAAGCCCTTCGTGAAGATCGGCATGGAGCTGTACTACGCCGAGGGGCCGGAGATCGTCCGGCAGATCAAGGCCCGCGGGCACAGGATCTTCCTCGACCTGAAGCTCCACGACATCCCCAACACCGTCAAAAAGGCCATGGCCGTGCTGTCGAGGCTGGACGTGGACATCACCAACCTCCACGCCGCCGGGACCACGGCGATGATGGAGGCGGCGCTGGAGGGCCTGACCCGCCCCGACGGCACCCGGCCGCTGCTGATCGCCGTCACCCAGCTCACCTCCACCGACCAGGCCGCCATGGAGCGCGACCTGCTGATCCGCGAGCCCATCGCCGACGTGGTGATGCACTACGCCATAACCGCCAGGAACGCCGGGCTGGACGGCGTGGTCTGCTCCCCCCTGGAGGCGGGCAAGGTCCACGACGCCTGCGGCGCGGGCTTTTTGACCGTCACCCCCGGCGTGCGCTTTGCCGACGGCGACACCGGCGACCAGAAGCGCGTCATGACCCCCACCCAGGCCCGGGAGATCGGCTCCGACTACATCGTCGTCGGACGCCCCATCACCGCCGCGTCTGACCCCGTGGCGGCGTATGAGCGGTGCGTGGCGGAATTCGTGGACAAATAATGGAGAATTGATAATGGAGAATGGAGAATGAAGGTTGAAATCCTTCGGATTTCTCCGATTTGATTTTGATGTTATGTTTGGACGCCGTGTCCAATCAGACAAATCCGTAAGGATTTGTTCCGCCATTCTCCATTCTCCATTCGTATCTATTCAGTTCTGCTGTGATAAGTGGAGATTGTACAAGGCAACGGGGAACGACCTCTCAGTCACCGACTTCGTCGGCGACAGCTCCCCT
>CADCAS010000030.1:0-6098 GCA_902799465.1 uncultured Eubacteriales bacterium | reverse complement strand
TCCAGGGGAGCTGTCAGCCGTTAGGCTGACTGAGAGGTCGTCCCCCGCAGCCTGCCAAATCTCTGTTTGTCACAGGACTGAACAGTTACCTCCATTCTCAATTTCACATATGCCAAAGGAGATACAGAGATGCAGAACAAAATCGCAAAGGACCTTTTATCCATCAAGGCCGTATTCCTCCGTCCCGAGGAGCCGTTCACGTGGGCCAGCGGGATCAAGTCTCCGATCTACTGCGACAACCGGCTGACGCTGACCGCGCCCGAGGTTCGCGATGACATCGAGAACGGCCTGGCCGCGCTGATCCGGGAGCACTTCCCCACGGCGGAGGTGCTGATGGGCACGGCCACGGCGGGCATCGCCCACGCGGCCATCACCGCCCACCTGATGGGCCTGCCCATGGGCTACGTGCGCTCCGGGGCGAAGGACCACGGCCGTCAGAACCAGATCGAGGGCAGGCTGGAGCCCGGCCAGCGGGTGGTGGTGGTGGAGGACCTGATCTCCACCGGCGGCAGCGTCATCGACGCGGTGAACGCCCTGCGGGACGCCGGCGCGGAGGTGCTGGGCATCGTCAGCATCTTCACCTACGGCATGCGCAAGGGTCTGGACCGGCTTCAGGCGGCGGGCGTGGTCAACCACTCGCTGACCTGCTTCGACGCGGTGGTGCGGGTGGCCGCCGAGGAGGGCTACATCGCCCCCGCGGATGTGGACCGGCTCATCGCCTTCCGCGACAACCCCTCGGACGAAAGCTGGATCGGAGGCAACAAGTAAATGAAGCGCAGCGTCATCGACATACTGGACCTGACCCCGGCGGAGCTGGAGGCGCTGATCGCCACCGCGCTGGACATCATCGACCATCCCGACCAGTACGCCCGCAGGTGCGCCGGGAAGAAGCTGGCGACCCTGTTCTTCGAGCCCTCCACCCGCACCCGGCTGAGCTTCGAGGCGGCCATGTACGAGCTGGGCGGCAGCGTGCTGTCCGTCACCGACGCGGCGTCCTCCTCGGCCTCCAAGGGCGAGAGCGTGTCCGACACCGCCAAGGTAGTCTCCTGCTACGCGGACATCATCGCCATGCGCCACCCCAAGGAGGGCGCGGCGCTGGTGGCGGCTCAGGCGGCGTCCATCCCGGTGATCAACGCCGGGGACGGCGGCCACTGCCACCCCACCCAGACCCTGGCCGACCTGCTCACCATCCGCCGGGAAAAGGGCGCGTTCTCCGGGCTGACCATCGGCCTGTGCGGCGACCTCAAATTTGGCCGCACCGTCCACAGCCTCATCAACGCCATGGCCCGCTATCCCGACAACCGCTTCGTGCTGATCTCCCCCGAGGAGCTGAAGCTGCCCAGCTACGTCAAGAAGGACGTGCTGGCCGAGCGGGGCATCCCCTACGTCCAGACCACCAGCCTGGAGGAGGCCATGCCCGAGCTGGACGTGCTGTACATGACCCGGGTGCAGCGGGAGCGCTTCTTCAACGAGGAGGATTACCTGCGCCTCAAGGACAGCTACATCCTCGACGCCGCCAAGCTGAGGACCGCCAAGAGCGACCTCTGCGTCATGCACCCCCTGCCCCGCGTCAACGAGATCGCCGTCGACGTGGACGACGACCCCCGCGCCTGCTACTTCAAGCAGGTGCTCAACGGCAAATACATGCGCATGGCCCTGATCCTGAAGCTGCTGGAGCTTTGATCGAGTAGAATGGGGAATTGGGAATTGGGAATTGGGAATGATGGTTCAAATCCAGCGGATTTGTTTGATTATAACTGTAGGCGCGGCGTTTGAACGACCATCTGAGCTTTTTTCAATCAAAAGAAATCCGCAAGGATTTCCACATGAATTCCCCATTCCCAATTCCCAATTCCCCATTAATCATCCCGGAGGTAACATATGAATATTGACGCAATCCAAAATGGCATCGTCATCGACCACATCACCGCGGGCCGGGGCATGCGCATCTACGAGCTGCTGGGCCTGGACGCGCTGGACGTGTCCGTGGCGCTGATCAAAAACGCCGTCAGCCACCAGACCGGCGGCAAGAAGGACATCATCAAGATCGACTCCGACATGTCCGTCAACTTCGACGTGCTGGGCTTCGTGGACCCCGGCGTCACCGTGAACATCATCCGCGACGGCCAGCTGGTCGAAAAGCGTCGCATCGACATGCCCGAGCGCCTCACCAACGTCATCCGCTGCAAAAACCCCCGCTGCATCACCTCCACCGAGCGCGCCATCGACCACGTGTTCAAGCTCACCGACCGCAAGAACAAGGTCTACCGCTGCGTGTACTGCGAGACCAAGGCATAAGCCGCGGCCTCCAGAATCCCCGCGGGCCATATGCGCCTGCGAGGTCACGCAGAAAACCAACGGTTTCAAACAGAATACCGGCTAACACAGAACGGCCCCTCGCCCACCGACCACGTCGGCAAGTGAGAGGCCGTTTTCCTGTTGTCCAGTATAATTCCAATTCATAAAAGCAGAAACATCCGTTCAGTCTTGGGGACGACCTCTCAGTCACGCTTCGCGTGACAGCTCCCCTGAAAGGGGAGCCAAGGCTGACGCACTGTGCCCCTCTTGGCTCCCCTTCCAGGGGAGCTGTCAGCCGTCAGGCTGACTGAGAGGTCGTTCTCCGCCACCCTAATAGGTACCCGTTGCCGCAGGACCAAACAGATTTCCCATACAGAGGCATCGGTGCGCCGCCCCACCAGTGCGCGCGGCAGCGCTGTTCCTGTTCCCTGTTCCCTGTTCCCTGTTGCCTGTTGCCTGTTCCCTCATCCCCCTATTCCCTTTTCCCTGTTCCCTTATCCCTCGCCCCCGTCATCCTCCGCATGACCAGCAGCCCGACAATCAGGCCCACGGGGAAGATAGTCCCGGCCAGCATCCCGGCGTGGAGGTCATCCCCGGCCCGCTGGGTGACCCAGCCCACCAGGGACGGTCCGGACGCGCCGCCCAGGTCCCCGGCCATGGCCAGCAGGGCGAACAGGGCGGTGCCGCCCAGGGGCATGCTGCGGGAGGAGATGGAGAGCGTGCCGGGCCACATGATGCCCACGGAGAAGCCGCAGACCACGCAGCCCGCCAGCCCGACGGCCGGCGCGGAGGTGAGGGAGGCGGCCAGGTAGCAGGCCAGGCACAGCGCCCCGGAGGCCAGCATGGTGCGGGTCAGGTCCATCCTGTCGCCGCGCTTGCCGTAGATCACACGGCTGATGCCCATGGCGATGGCGAACAGGCAGGGCCCGGCCAGGTCGCCCAGGGTCTTGGACAGCCCCAGCGCGGACTCCGCGAAGGCGGACGCCCACTGGGCCATGGCCAGCTCCGACGCGCCCGAGCAGACCATCAGCGCCGCCGCCACCCAGAACAGCGGGGTCCTGAACAGCCGCCCCATGGACATGCCCTCGCCCTCCTCCACCAGCCGCTCGATGGGGCAGGTGGCGAAGTTGTAGATATTGTACAGGGGCACCAGCGCCCACAGGCACGCCAGTAGCCGCCAGCGGTCGATGCCGAAGGCCGCGAAGAACAGCGTGGAGACCAGAATCACGCCCACCGAGCCCCAGCAGTAGAAGGAGTGGAGCAGGCTCATGACGGCCTCCTTGCGGTCGAAGGGGCACGCCTCCACGATGGGGCTGCACAGCACCTCGATCAGGCCGCTGCCGACGGCGTAGATCACCACGCAGATCAGTATGCCCGCGAAGGGGTCCGGGCACAGATCCGGCAGGAACGCCAGCCCGATCAGCCCCAGCGCCGAACTCACCTCCGAGGCCACCACGCACACCCGGTAGCCGATGCGGTCCACAAACCGCGCGCTGAGCACGTCCACGATCAGCTGGGTCAGGAAAAAGGCGGTGGAGATCAGCGCCACCCGCCCCAGTGAGATGTGATAGTCCGCGTGAAATTTCAGAAACAGCAGCGGCGCGAAGTTCGCCGCGATGGCCTGGGTGATGAAGCCCAGATAGCAGGCCCGCAGGGTCCTTTGATAGTTCTTTTCCATAGAGCGCCCTTGTTTCGATAGATGGGATATGCGTCAGCCCACCCGGATCTCCGCGCCGCCCTCGGCGAAGGGGCCGGGGAGCGTGTTGACGCCGCGATGCGCGCCGTGATAGTCCCGGTCAAAGACGATGTCGGAGCCGTCCGGGTTCTCGAAGCGCTGGTCTGGCTCGAAGGCACGGCCCAGGGTTTCGCTGGAGACGATGCCGTCCCGGAAGCCGCCGAGCAGGTCATAGACATTGGTTTTAATAACGAGCCCGCCATCCTGCTCCACCAGCTCCACGTCGGCCCGGACGCCCTCGCCCACAAACCCGTTCTTCTCATGGCGGCTGACGGTCGCACCGTTGAAGCAGGCGTTGCCGTCGATCCAGGCGGGCAGGTGGCCGAAGTGATACGGCGCGAGGCCGTCCATATCGGGCTCCCGATCCATCATGAAGTTGGCGATCCACTCATCGTAGGACGGGAAGATGTCGAAGGGCGCGGTCCCGGCGATCTGGTGCTCGGGGGTGTTCGGCTTGATGGACGGATCGGTGACGGGATGCTTCTGGACGATGATGTTGTTGAAGATCCTGTCGTCGCCGTGGAGGATGGTCATGAAGCCCGCGACCTCAGTGCGATGGCGAATGTGATACGGGGTAAAGCGCGGCTCCCGCTGGCCGTTGACGAAGAAATCCACGCCGGCGTTGATGTAGGCGAACGCGCCGCACAGCAGGTTGTGCACCACGGCCAGGCCCTCGCTGGGCATGACGACCGATGTCTCCGACAGCAGGACGTTGTTGTCGATCAGCGTGGGGCCGTGGCCCACCTCGATGAATATGTCGCAGGTGAACATCGCGCCGTTCAGCCGCCCGATGCCCTTTGGCCGCTGGTTGTCGTGCATCAGGTTCTGGGTGATGCGCGCGCCCTGGGCCTCCCAGTCCAGCCACACGCCCTCGATGCAGTGGTGGATGTGGTTGCGGCGGATGGTTACGTCGATGGCGGCGTGCAGCTTGATGCCCGCCGTCTCCGCGCCGCCCAGCTGCTGGGAATTGCAGATGTGGTGGATGTGGCAGTCCTCGATGGTGGAGAACACGCCGCCCATGCGGCCCACGATGCCGGTCTGCTCGCAGTGATGCACCTCGCAGCGGCGGATGATGTGGTGGCCAATGTTCTCCTTCGTCCAGCCGTGGTACTGCCCGCGGCACACGGCGTCCCGCTCCATCTGGGTGGGGGACTTCACGTGCTTCGTGTAGAAGTACATGTCGTTCTCGGGATCGCGGTACTTGCCCAGGCTGATGCCGCAGCAGCGGCTGCCCCAGACGGCGCAGTCCTCGATGATCCAGCCCTTGGCCCAGTGGGGGCCGATCAGGCCGTCCTGGTACGCGGCGGGCGGGGCCCAGGTGGTCGCGCCCTTGTTGATGTCGAAGCCGGACACGGTGATATAGTTGACGCCGTTCTCCTCCGGCATGAAGCAGTTGCGCCGCACCAGGAGCTCCACCTTCTCCCGGTTGGGATCGAGGTCGTGGAAGTTGGCGTACAGCACCGTCTCATCGCCGTCCTGCTCGGTGTACCACTTCCAGGTGGATTCCTCCGCGTTCCAGGCAAATGCGTCCGGCTCGCCCGCCAGGCATTCCTCCAGCGTCACGGTCTCATACATGGCCAGGTCGTTCAGGAACACACTGCCGGTGTGGCGCACGGTGGGGGCGAAGTACCAGTCGCCGCAGACCATCGTCGTGTAGGGATTGTAGCTGCCGAACACGCCGTTGTTCACGCGGTTGACCCACACGCTGCCCTGGAAGCGCTTCCAGCCGGTCAGCGTCTCCGCGCCGGTGATCACCGCGCCAAGCGGCTCCTGTGAGCGGTAGACGATCCGCGCGTCCTCCGTGCCGCCGTTGCGGGGCGTCACCTTCTCCCGGTAAATGCCCGGGGCCACGAGGATCTCGTCGCCCGCCACAGCCGCCTGCGCCGCGTCGTTGATGTGTTTGAACGGCCTGGACGCGGAGCCATCCCCGTCCCGGAGCGCGTTGGCGTTGACATAAAGAATCATGTTATGACCATTCCTTTCCGGCACCAACGAGGGATGAAACCGAGCGCGGTGCCATCGAAGTAGTGTATACTGTTGTTGAGGGTGGCAGGTATACTACAGA
>CADCAS010000029.1 GCA_902799465.1 uncultured Eubacteriales bacterium | reverse complement strand
CGCCATATACCGAAACAATACGTACTTGCATGGCGGGCGGCGCATCGCCGCCCCTACGCAGCCAAGCCATTTATAATTCCTAATTCCTCATTCCTAATTTCTCATTTTTCATTCGACAAATCCCAATTTATCGCATTGGCTGAATGCAAACGCGCCATTCATCCCCCGCGCGCCAATCTTCCCATTACCGATGGACAAGCGCCCTTCCATGTGCTATAATCAAGGCAAAGAAAGGAAACGGGAGCACATATAATGAGAGATTACATCATCGCCACCTCCTCCACCTCGGATCTGCCGCGGGAATGGCTGGAGGCGCATCACATTCCCTTTATCAGCTACAGCTACACCGTCAACGGGGCGCTTCGGCAGGACGACTGCCGGGAATCCTCCCGGGCCGCGATGTTCAAGGGCATGCGGAGCGGGGACGACCTCAAGACCTCGATGATCAACGAATACGCCTACTACGAGTTCTTCAAGGGTCTGCTGGACACCGGGAAGGACGTGCTGTTCCTGGACATGTCCGAGAAGATGTCCGTGTCGTACCAGAACGCACGGCGGGCGGCGGAGCAGGTCCGCGCCGAGTACCCGCGGCAGCGGTTCGAGGTGCTGGACACCCGCTGCATCTCCGGCGGGCTGGGGCTGCTGGTGCAGGAGGCCGTGGAGCGCAGGGAGGCGGGCGCGGACCTGGACGCGGTGATCAACTGGTGCGAGGCCAACAAGCTGAAGATCGCCCACCGCTTCACCGTGGACGATTTGAATTACTTGAAGCGCGGCGGGCGCGTGTCCAACGCCTCGGCGCTGGTGGGGTCGCTGCTGAACATCAAGCCGGTGCTGTACGTGCCCGACGTCGGGACGCTGGACGTGGTGAAGAAGGCCCGCGGGCGCAAGGCGGCGCTGAACGCCATCCGCGACGGCGTGCTCCACGACCTGGAGGGCGTGGACGCCTCCGACCGCCGCATGCTGATCCTCCACGCCGACTGCGAGGCCGACGCGCAGTGGGTGCGGGATCAGGTGGCCGCCGTCCATCCGGAGCTGGCCGACATCGCCATCGGCAGCCTGGGCGTGGTCATCGGGGCGCACACCGGCCCCGGCCTGCTGGCGGTATTCTACATTTGCGACGGCAGAAAGCCCACGTGACGCCATGCTGAAGCAAATACTGACAGACGGCGCCGCGGCCATGGGCATCGCCATGACCCCCGGGCAGGCGGAGCGCTTCGAGGCATACCACGCCCTGCTGACGGAGGCCAACCGGCGCATGAACCTGACCCGCGTGCCCGACGATCCGCGGGAGTCGGCGGACCGCAACTACCTGGACAGCATCGCCATACTGTCCCAAAACCTGCCCCATGCCGAACGGGCCGTCGACGTGGGTTCCGGGGCGGGCTTTCCGGGCGTGCCGCTGGCCATCATGCTGCCCGAGACCCGCTTCACGCTGCTGGATTCCCAGGCCCGGCGGGTGGACTTCCTGGCCTCGGTGATCGACGCCCTGGGCCTCAACGCCGAGGCCGTCCACGCCCGCGCCGAGGACGCCGCCCGGCGGCCCGAGCTGCGGGAGCGCTGCGATATGGCCGTGGCCCGCGCCGTGGCTCCGCTGCGGACGCTGTGCGAGCTGATGCTGCCCTTCGTCAGGGTGGGCGGGATCATGGTCTCCATGAAGGGCCCGACCCTGGATCAGGAGCTGGCCGAGGCCCTGCCCGCCATCCGCCTGCTGGGCGGGGGCGCGCCCAGCGTGGTCCCGCTTCCCATCCCCGGCCGCGACTGGGACCACCGCGCCGCCCTGATCCCCAAGACCGAACCCACCCCCGAGCGCTACCCCAGAGGCGCAAACGCGATACAGAAGAAGCCGCTGTAGAGGTTAAGGGCGTGGATGGAGGGCAGGCACGGTGGATTGCCGTTTATGTAATTGGGAATGGGGAATTGGGAATTGGGAATTCTTGTGGAAACCCTTGCGGATTTCTTTTCATTGGAATGGCTTGGCAATCGTATGGACGCTGCTTCTATTGAACTGTGTCTCCTAAAAAGCCCTCGGGGAGGGAGGTCATGCGACCTCCCTCCCCGAGGGTTTTTTATGCTGTTTTGGCGTCAGGGGGCGGGTTGTCAGCCCTCGGCGTCCTCGTCGTAATAATCCGCTTCGAGGTCGGGATCGTCTTCGATCTCGTCCTCGACGTAGTCATCTTCGTCGTCGCCGGTGTAGTCGTCATCATCGTCGCCGGTGTAGTCGTCATCGTCGCCGGTGTAGTCGTCGTCATCGTCGTCGCCGGTATAATCGTCGTCATCGCCGGTGTAGTCGTCGTCATCATCGCCGTCGTCGTCGATGTCCTCGTCGTAGTCTTCCTCCTCCTCGTAATCGTCATCCACGGGGACGAGGTCGTCGTCGAAGATCATCTCCACCACGTCGGCGCTGACGGAGCGTCCGTTGCCGTTGAGGCCGTAGTCCGACTTGAAGCTGGCGATGGCGTCCACGGTGTTGCTGTCGTACTTGCCGGAGGTGTGGTGGTCATAGTAGCCCAGGTCGCGCAGGCGGCGCTGGAGCTCGGTGACGGCGGAGCCGGAGTCGCCCTTTTGCATCTCCAGATAGCCGTGATAGTAGGGCGCGTTGCGGCTCTCCAGCGCCTGAAGGGTGGCGGGGCCGGCGATGCCGTCGGCGGTGAGCTTCGCGCGGCGCTGGAAGCGCTTCACGGCGGTCATCAGGCGGTCGCCGAAATAGCCGTCGGCGGGGGCCACGGTGTAGCCCAGCTCGCGCAGGCGATCCTGGAGGTTCTCCACCCGGACGCCGCTGGTGCCGCGATACAGGGAGACGTAGCGGTCATAGGACGGGGCCGCGGCGGCGAACAGGCGGCGCTGCAGCTCGGGGGTGGCCACGCCGTCCTGGTCCGCGCCGATGGCCTCCTGGAAATACATCACGGCACGGCGGGTGCCGCCGCCGAACACGCCGTCGGGGCTGCCGCTGTTGAAGCCCAGGGCGTTCAGGCGGCTCTGGAGGGCGCGCACGTCCTCGCCGCGGCTGCCGCTGGACAGGGTGCGGTACTGGGTGGTCACCACCGCGGTGGGCTCGGGCGTCACGACGGGCGCAGGCGTGGCCGCGGCCTCGGTCGCGGCGGCGCGGATGCTGCACAGCGTGGCCCACAGGCCCTGGAAGTCGCCCTCGTTCTCGGGATGGGCGTCCGTCACGCGGTAGGGATACATCGCCTCCGCCTCAGCCTCCTCCAGCCGGGCTGTCAGGCCGCCCAGGCGCTGCTGGGTCTCGCCGTCATAGAGGCCGCTGTTGACCACCAGCGCGGAGCCGTCGGCGGCGTAGCTCTCGATGACGATGTAATGGCCGTCGTCCTCGCCCAGGCGCACCCGATAGGCGTCCGCAGTAGGATCATACGCCACCGCGCCGCCCTCGGCGGAGTTGGGGATGGCCGGCAGGGGATTCCAGCGGCTGCCGAAGGAGGCGTTGGCGCACTGCTCCATCACCGTGGCGGGAATGACCAGCTCGCCCGCGCTCTGATAGCTGGGATCGTCCTTGAGCCAGCCCGCGCAAAGCTGCCACAGCTGGTTCCAGATCAGCTGGCTGTCCTCGGCGTTGTAGGTCACCTGGAAGGCGCTGTCCTCGCTGCCCACGTTCAGGCTCACCGCGAGGCTGTCCAGCACGGGAATCATGGCCTCCAGCTTTGTCTCGGTCTCACCGGCGGTAAAGGCCAGCGTGCCCTCCGCCATCGCCAGTCCGGCGCACACCATCAGCGCCGCCAGAACCGCGCATAAGATCCTTTTCATCAATTTCACGCTCCAAGATTGGATTTGTTACCGTCCCCTTAGACGCAAAACGGCGTGAAAAGGTTCGCAGGTTCGCAGGATCTTAACATGGAAAGCATATGTCTGACCGACGACTGGAAGGTGGTGGGGAAAGGGAACAGGCAACAGGGAACAGGGAACAGGAATAGCTTGGTTACGCAGGGGTGGCGACGCTCCTCCCGCCGGGTTGAACGTATCGCATCGGTATAGTGCGCGCGGCAGCCGTTCCCCTTTTCCCTTTTGCCTGTTCCCTTTTCCCTCCCCCTGTTCCCCTTTCCCTCCCCCTGTTCCCCTTTCCTCCCTTCGCAGAAAAAGCATGTCTCCTGTCGAACGCACATACTATGGCATGTGACCGAAGGAGGGGATCGCGTGAACTATTATGGGGTGTATCATCAGGATTACGCGCAGCGCAACGGCAGCATCTGCGACGCGCCGTGCGTGTCGAAGGGGCGGATGATGCTGTGCGCCTATCACAGCGCCAGCGAGGACAGCCTGCTGGCCATGGTCCGGGGCAGGCTGCGCAACCGGCGGGCGCTGGCCTCGGCGCTGGGGAGCGCGGGGGAGGCCGACCCAGCACGGCTGCTGCTGCGGGCGTACCGGAAGTGGGGGACGGACTTTCCCCGTCACCTGGAGGGCGCGGTGACGGCCTGCGTGATGGACGCGGCGGCGGACAGGATGGTGCTGTCGCGGGATCGCATGGGGGAGCAGCCGGTGTTCTATGCCCGCAGGGGGGAGAAGCTGGCCTTCGCCGACCACCCGGACACGCTGTTGAAGAACGCCGCCGCGGACCCGGTGATGGACCTGGACGGCCTGCGGGAGCTGTTCGGCCTGGGTCCCGCCCGCACGCCGGGGCGGACCTGCCTGCGGGACATCGCCATGCTGGAGCCGGGGTGCGCGCTGGTGCTGGAGGGGGACAGCCAGCGCATCGACAGGTACTTCGAGATCGTCTCCCGGCCCCACGGGGACGACGCGGCCAAGACCGTGGAGACGGTCCGGGGCCTGCTGGAGCAGGCGGTGGAGGAGGCGCTGCCGCTGAACCCGGCGGTGATGCTGTCGGGCGGGCTGGACTCCACGGCGCTGACGGCGCTGCTCGCGCGGAGGCGGGAGGGCCTGATGAGCTTCTCGGTGGACTATCAGGACAACGCCCGGGACTTCCGGGCCAACGCTTTCCGCCCGGAGATGGACGCGCCCTATGTGGCCCTGGCCGCGCAGGCCTTCCACACCCAGCACCGCACCGTGGTCCTGGACAGCCAGAGCCTGGCCTCGGCGCTGGGGCGGGCGGTGTCGCTGCGGGGCTTTCCGGGCATGGCGGACATCGACACCTCGCTTTTGCTGTTTGCGCGGGACATCGCCCGCTACGCCCGCAACGTGGTCTCCGGCGAGTGCGGCGACGAGGTGTTCGGCGGCTATCCCTGGTTCAGGGGCGAGGCGCCGCTGGGGGAGGTGTTCCCCTGGTCGGGCTCCATGGCGCTGCGGGAGTCGCTGCTGCTGCCCGAGTGGCGGGAGAAGCTGCGCCTGACGGAGTACGTGAAGGATACCTTCTCGGACCGGGTGGCCCGCGCCGAGCCGGGGCATCCCTGCGACCCGAAGGAGCGCCGCCTGCGGATCATGCAGAAGCTGTGCTTTGAATACTTCATGACCAACCTCCAGGAGCGGGCCCTGCGCATGTGCGAGGGCGCGGGGGTCACGGTGCTGACGCCGCTGTGCGACGAGCGGCTGGTGCAGTATGTGTACAACGTCCCCTGGGAGATGAAGTTCATGGGCGGACAGGAGAAGGGCCTGTTCCGCGAGGCGGTGAAGGACCTGCTGCCCGAAAAGCTGCTGCGCCGCACAAAGAGCCCGTACCCCAAGACGTGCAGCCCGGAGTACGGCCAGATCGTCCGCCAGATGGCCCTGCGCCTGACCATGGATGCCGACGCGCCCATCTTCCGCTATCTGGACCGTGAACAGGTGGCCCGCGTGGCCCGAAGCGACCTGAATCCCGCCGACACCCCCTGGTACGGCCAGCTCATGTCCGGGCCCCAGCTGCTGGGCTACCTCTGGCAGGTGAATCGCTGGATGCGGGAGCGCAATGTGACGGCGGATTGAGGCGGGGTTCACGCACCGTTGTAACTGTTCAGTCCCTTGGAAAACAGGGATATGTCTGGAAGAATTAGAAATCAGGAATTAGGAATGAGGAATTAGGAATTATTAATGGCTTTGCTGCGTAGGGGCGGCGATTCGCCGCCAGCCAGATAGTACGTATTGTTTCGGTATATGGCGGGCGGCCAGTGGCTGCCTCTACAGAGTGCGCGGCAGCCACTATTCATTCCTAATTCCTAATTCCTAATTCCTAATTCTTCCAGGCAACCCCCCATTTATCCCAGCAGAACTGAACAGATACCCTGATTTCTAATTTCTAATTCCTGATTCATCAAATCCCAATCGTCACAGCAGATCAGGACAGGTACACTTTATGTATAAATGCAGGATTTTGCCGTTGAATATGAAATTATGGATAAACTATTGCATTTGTGCTGGGATTATGCTATTATAGGAATGTAAATAAAGCAGCGTTATATTTTACGGTTCGGTAATAAAGTTAAATTATTGGGAGGGCGCCATGATTGACGTGAAGCTACTGACCTTGTTGAAGGTCTACGAGACGGGCAATTACACCCGTGCCGCGGAGCAGCTGGCGCTGACCCAGCCGGCGGTCAGCCAGCACATCAAGCAGATCGAAAAGGAGCTGAACATCACCCTCTTTGTGCGCTCCGGCGGCAAGATCCGACCCACGCCCGAGGGCGAGCTGGTGATCCAGTACGCCGAGCGGGTGACCTCGCTGTACGAAAACCTCCAGCAGGCTCTGGTGGACCAGAAGCGCAGCATCTCCCGATTGCGGGTGGGGGTGACCCACACCTCCGAGAGCAACATCGTCACGGAGGTGCTGGCGAAGTATGCCGAGCTCAACGATAACGTAAGTATCACCATTCAGACAGATACCATAAATAATCTTTATGCAATGCTCAAGACCTACAAGATCGACATCGCCATCGTGGAGGGCGCGGTGACCGACCCCTCCATCAACTCCATCATGCTGGACACCGACTTCCTGGTCTGCGCCGTGTCCAACGAAAACCCGCTGGCCCGCAAGAGCATCATCACGCTGGACGAGCTGAAGAAGGAGCGGCTGATCCTGCGCCTGCCCAACTCCGGCACCCGCAATCTGTTCCGCGCCCACCTGGCCAGCCGCAATCTCTCCATCGACGAATTCAACGTCACCCTGGAGGTGGACAACATCGCCACCATCAAGGACCTGATTCGCCGCAACTACGGCGTGTCGATACTGCCCCGCAGCGCCTGCATGGACGAGCTGAAGAAGGGCAAGATGACGGTGCTGCCCATCGAAAACCTGAGCATGGTCCGGGAGATGAACATACTCTACCACCACAGCTTCCGCCACCCGGAGATATTGCAGGACATCGTCAAGATCTACAGCGATGCGGCCCGTTCCGAGGCCATGCCGGAGGGGAAGTAGCGCCATGGGCAGCGGCAAGCATTGCGAGATCGAACGGAAGTACCTGATCCGCTATCCCGACACGGACCACCTGGCCGCGCAGCCGGGGTGCGAGGTCTGGGAGATCACCCAGATCTACCTTGAGGACGGTGAGGACGGCCTGACCCGCCGCGTCCGCAGGGTGCGGGTGAACGGGGAGGTCAAATACTTCCGCACCTTCAAGCGCCGCGTCTCCGCGCTGAGCGCGTTGGAGGACGAGGGAGAGATTACCGCGGAGGACTATACGGCGTATTGTGCCCAGCAGGACCCCTCCCGGCAGCCCATCCTCAAGACCCGCTACCGCGTGCCCTACGCGGGGCATGTGCTGGAGTTCGACATCTATCCCTTCTGGCGGGACCGCGCCGTGATGGAGATCGAGCTGGAGGCCGAGGACGAGGCGGCGCTGATCCCCGATTACGTCCGCGTCATCCGGGACGTCTCCGGGGAGAAGGCCTACAAAAATCGGCAGCTCGCAAAGCGGGTGCCGATGGAGGAGATTTGACCGGGAAACCGATAGATGACCGCCGCGGCGATGGCCTCGCCGCGGCGGTCTTGTCATGCCTGCGCCTTTATCAGCGCCTCGGCCTGCTCACGGGTGGGCATGGCGGGCTGCGCGCCCAGGCGGGTGGTGGAGATGGCCCCGGTGGCGTTGGCGAGGCGGATGGCGTCGTCGATGGCCAGTCCGTCGGCCAGGCCCACGGCGAGGCCCGCGTTGAAGGAATCCCCGGCGGCGGTGGTATCCACGGCCTCCACCTTGAAGCCCGGGATCATGCGGCATTCGTCGGCGGTGACCAGCAGCACGCCCGCCGCGCCCCGCTTGTTCAGCACCAGCTTCGCGCCCCGGGCGATGAGGCTGCGGGCGGCGGCTACGGCCTCGTCCACGGTGTCGGTGGGCATGCCGGTGAGGATGTTCAGCTCGGTCTCGTTGGGGGTGACGATGTCGCACAGGCCGAAGATTTGATCGGGCAGCGGGCGCGCGGGGGCGGGGTCCAGCACCACGGTGACGCCGTGGTCGTGGGCGATGCGCATGCCCTCCATGATGGCCTCCAGCGGGTTCTCCAGCTGAGTCATGTAGACGCCGCACTCGGCGATGGCGGCCTCGCTGTCCCGTGCCACCTCAGGCGTCAGCAGCCCGTTGGCGCCCACGGCCAAGGCGATGCGGTTTTCGCCCTCGGGCACCACCTCGATGAAGGCGATGCCGCTGGTGATGTTTTCACAGCGCCTGAGCCCGGATACGTCCACGCCCTCCTTCACCAGGGTGTCGTAGTACATGCCGCCGTTGGCGTCGTCGCCCAGACAGCCGATCATCTTCACCGGGGCGCCCAGCCGGGCGCAGGCCACCGCCTGGTTGCCGCCCTTGCCGCCGGTGAAGATGGACATGCCCGTGCCCGTCAGCGTCTCGCCGGGGGCGTTGAAGTGGGGCACGAAAATCGTCATATCAATGTTCAGGCTGCCGAATACGCAGATCTTCTTCATGGGGCATCGTCCTTTCAATGTATTGTAATATGGTAACGGTTCACCCCTGCGATAAATTGGGCTTTGCCGAATGAGGAATTAGGAATGAGGAATTAGGAATTATAAATGGCTCGACTGCGCAGGGGCGGCGATGCGCCGACTGCCAGGCAGTACGTATTGTTTCGGTATATGGCGGGCGGCCATTGCCCGCCCCCGCAACGCGCGGCAGCAGCTATTAATTCCCAATTCCCAATTCCCAATTCCCAATTCTCCCAGACAAATCCCGGGCACTTGCAGCGCTGAACGGTTAATGTGGCTGGCTTCATTATACCACATCCCCCGCCCCTTGAAAACCCTTCCGGGCAAAATGCTTTACACGTTCTTTGTTGACGGCGTTCGTGGGGCGTGCTATAATGCCACTTGAATTGAATAGCCGTTTGAGGCTTGCAGGAGAGCGGACCAAGGTCCCGCCGAAGGAGAACACTCTCAGGCGTTCCCGAACAGGGAATGGGGACTGCAAGCGGATGGCACTCTGGAGACGCCCGGCATGCGCCGGGGGCCGAAGGTGAAAGCGCCGAAGGGCGCGAATCTCTCAGGCAAAAGGACAGAGCAGGGTTTTCCCGCCTGACGCGCGGGGGACGTATGCTGCGGCCGGATGCCTGATCCGGTCCATTTTTTTGAGCATAAACAGGAGGAATACAGGCATGGTACAGCAGGGCATGGATTTTGTTGCGCAGTACGACCCGGAAATCGGTGAGATCATGGAGAAGGAGCTGGACCGCCAGCGCCACAATCTGGAGCTGATCGCCTCGGAGAACATCGTCTCTCCCGCGGTGATGGCGGCCATGGGCTCGGTGCTCACCAACAAGTACGCCGAGGGCTACCCGGGACACCGCTACTACGGCGGCTGCCAGTACGTGGACATGATCGAAAACGTGTGCATCGACCGGGCCAAGCGGCTGTTCGGCGCGGCCTACGCCAATGTGCAGCCCCATTCCGGCTCCCAGGCGAACCAGGCGGTGTATTTCGCGCTGTGCCAGCCCGGCGACACGGTGCTGGGCATGGACCTGTCCTGCGGCGGCCACCTGACCCACGGCGCGAAGGTGAGCTTCTCCGGCAAGATCTACAACTCCCTCGCCTACGGCTGCGACTCCGAGACCGGCCTGATCGACTACGACCAGGTGCGCGACCTGGCCATGAAGCATCGCCCGCGGATGATCATCGCCGGAGCGTCGGCCTATCCCAGGATCATCGACTTTGAGAAGTTCGGGGCCATTGCTAAGGAGTGCGGCGCGTATCTGATGGTGGACATCGCCCACATCGCTGGCATGGTCGCTACCGGCGAGCATCCCAGCCCGCTGCCCTACGCCGACGTGGTCACCACCACCAACCACAAGACCCTGCGCGGTCCCCGCGGCGGCATGATTATGACCAACGACCCCGCCATCGCCAAGAAGATCAACTCCGCCATCTTCCCCGGCGGACAGGGCGGCCCGCTGATGCACGTCATCGCCGCCAAGGCCGTGGCGCTGGGCGAGGCTCTCAGGCCCGAGTTCAAGGCGTACCAGCACCAGATCGTCTTAAATGCCGCCGCCCTGGCGCAGACCCTGCTGGACAACGGCGTGAACCTGGTTTCCGGCGGCACTGACAACCACCTGATGCTCGTGGACCTCAAGCAGGCCGACATCTCCGGGCGCGAGCTGGAGGAGCGGCTGGACTCCGTGCGCATTACCGTTAACAAGAACAAGATCCCCGGCGACCCCCGTTCCGCCAGCGAGACCTCCGGCATCCGCGTCGGCACCCCCGCCGTCACCGCCCGCGGCTTCAAGGAGGAGGACGCCCGCGAGGTGGGCACGCTGCTGGCTTTTGCCGCCAGGGACTTCGACAGCAAAAAGGCCGAGATCCTGGAGCGCGTGGACGCTCTGTGCAAAAAGTTCCCGCTGTATCAGGACTGACCGACAGAAAAACGCGCGGAGCCGCCTCGATCGAGGCGGCTCCGCGCGTTTGTTCAATGCTATTGATTATCCTGCCTTCTTGGCCTCACGGGCCACGGAGAGCATGAGCTTGAGGCGGTTCTCCTGGTTGACGCGGGTGGCGCCGGGGTCGTAGTCGATGGGGACGATGTTGGCCTCGGGGAACTTCTCCCGGAGGGCGCGGATGGTGCCCTTGCCGGCGATGTGGTTGGGGAGACAGCCGAAGGGCTGCACGCAGACCACGTTGGGGTAGCCGGAGTGGATCAGCTCGCACATCTCGGCGGTGAGCAGCCAGCCCTCGCCCATCTTGCAGCCCACGCCCAGCACGCCGTCCAGCTCCTGCCGGGTGGTCTTGTAGGGGGTGGGCGGGTTGAAGCGGCTGTTGGCGCGGATGGCGCGGGCGATCTTGGCCTCCACGTGTCCCACGTAGCGCATGGCCAGCTTGGCCAGCGTCTGGGCGAAGCGGCTGCCGCCGTAGAGATCCACGTCGTCAATGGTGTGGTCAAGGGCGTTGAGCAAAAAGCCCATCAGCCCCGGCACGTTGACCTCGCAGCCCTGCTCCAGCAGGAACTTCTCCAGGTGGTTGTTGGCCGTGTCGGAATACTTGACGTAGATCTCGCCCACGATGCCCACCTTGACCTTGTCCTGGGGGGTCCAGGGGATAGCCTCGAAGTCCCGGGCGATCTGGCTGACGTTCTTCTTGAAGCCCAGCGCCGCGGCGCGGGGATGCCTGCGGAACTGCTCGGTCAGCCGGTTGGCCCACTGCTCCACCAGCGCGGCGCAGGCCCCGGCCTCGTTTTCGTAGGGCTCCACCTGGTTTTTCAGGCACATCAGTATGTCCGCGTAGAGTATGCCGAACATGGACTGCAACAGCAGCGTCGGGGTCAGCTTGAAGCCGCTGTTCTTCTCAAGGCCCGCGGGGTTCAGGGAGATCACCGGGATCTGGGCCATTCCGGCGCGCTGGAGCGCCTTCCTGAGCAGATGGATGTAGTTGGACGCCCGGCAGCCGCCGCCGGTCTGGGTGATGATCAGCGCGGTCTTGTTCAGGTCGTACTTCCCGCTCTCCAGCGCGTCGATGAACTGTCCGATGCACAAAAGCGCCGGGTAGCAGGTGTCGTTGTGGACGTACTTCAGCCCCGCCGCCACCACGCCGGGACCGTCGTTGGTCAGCAGCTCCATGTGGTAGCCGTGCAGCCCGAAGATGTCCCGCACCAGCCGCAGGTGCAGCGGCAGCATGTTCGGGATCAGTATGGTGTAGTCCCGCTTCATCTCGCGGGTGAATTCGATACGTTCCTGCATGGGTTTACTCCTGTCCCAGCGCCGCGAACAAACTGCGAAGGCGGATGCGCACCGCGCCGGGGTTGGTGATCTCGTCGATCTTGAGCTGGGTGTAGAGCCTGCGGCCGTTGGCGAGGATGCTGCGCACCTCGTCGGTGGTGATGGCGTCCACGCCGCAGCCGAAGGACACCAGCTGGACCAGGTTGATCCCCGGGTCGCCGCAGGTGGCCACGTACTCGGCGGCGGAGTAGAGGCGGGAGTGGTAGGTCCACTGGTTCAGCACGTTGACCTTGAACTTCCGGACCTCCAGGTTCACGCTGTCCTCGGTGACCACCGTCGCGCCCAGCTGGGCGATCTGCTGGTCGATGCCGTGGCTGATCTCCGGGTCCACGTGGTAGGGGCGTCCGCAGAGCACGATCACCGGCACGCCCTTCTCACGGGCCTCCTTCAGCATCGCCTGGCCCCGGCGGCGCACCTCGGCCATGTACTCGTCGTAGGCCTGATAGGCGGCGCGCACGGCGTCCCGGACCTCCCGCCTGGGGATGCCGGGGAAATACTTGTCCAGCACCCTGGGAAACCTCTTTTCAAAGTCCTTCGGGCGGTGGATGCCCAGATAGTCGGAGATGAACTTGGTGTCCTTGAGCCCGGGCACGTTCAGCCGCAGCACCTCGGGATAGTAGGCCACGACCGGGCAGTTGTAGTGGTTGTCGCCCCGCTGCTCGTCGAAGTTGTAGCTCAGGCAGGGGTAGAAGATGGCGTTGACGCCCTGCCTGAGCAGCCACTCCACGTGGCCGTGCATCAGCTTGGCGGGGTAGCAGGCGGTGTCCGAGGGGATGGTCCGCTGGCCCGAGGCGTACAGCGCGTGGTCGGATTCCGGGGACTGGATCACCTCGAAGCCCAGCTCCGTAAACAGCTTGTTCCAGAAGGGGTAGAGCTCGTACATGTTGAGGCCCATCGGGATGCCGATCCTGCCCCGCACGTCCTTCCCCCTGGGCAGGGCGCGCAGCATCTGCCGCTTGACCTCGTACATGTTGGGCATGGCCTTTTTGCCGCTGCCGGTCATCTTCTCGCAGCGGTTGCCGGAGATGAACCGCCGCCCGTTGTCGAAGCGGATGATGTTGAGCATGCAGTGGTTCTTGCAGCCCTGGCAGCGGGTGTTGGTGGTGGTCATGGAGAAGGCGTCCAGCTCGGCGGGGGTGAGCAGCGTGCTCTGGCCGCCGGAGCGCTGGGCGGACCACACGGCCACGCCGTAGGCGCCCATCAGGCCCGCGATGTTGGGCCGCACCACGTCCTTGCCGATCTCCCGCTCGAAGGCGCGAAGCACGGCGTCGTTTAAGAACGTGCCGCCCTGCACCACGATGTGGTCGCCCAGCTCGGCGGCGTTGGCGGTGCGGATGACCTTGTACAGCGCGTTCTTCACGATGGAGATGGACAGGCCCGCGGAGATGTCCTCCAGCGTCGCGCCGTCCTTCTGGGCCTGCTTCACGGAGGAATTCATGAACACCGTGCAGCGGGAGCCCAGGTCCACCGGGTGCTCCGCCAGCAGGCCGCGATGGGCGAACTCGTCCACCGGCAGGCCCCAGGCGGCGGCGAAGGTCTGTATGAAGGAGCCGCAGCCCGAGGAGCAGGCCTCGTTTAAGAAGATGTCGTCGATGGCGCCGTCCCGGATCTTGAAGCACTTGATGTCCTGCCCGCCGATGTCGATGATGAAGTCCACCTGGGGCTGGAGCTGCCTGGCGGCGATGAAGTGCGCCACCGTCTCCACCACGCCGCCGTCCAGCCGGAACGCGGCCTGCACCAGCGCCTCGCCGTAGCCCGTGGAGCCCGCCCCGGCCACGGTGGCGTCGGGGTACTCCGCGTAGAACTCCCGCAGGAACTTCTGCACGGCGGGGAGGGGATTGCCCTTGTTGGACATGTAGGCGGTCTTTAAGAGGTTGTAGTCCTCGTCGATGACCACGGCCTTGATGGTGGTGGAGCCGGAGTCGATGCCGATGTACACCTTCCCGTCGTAGCCGGGCTTTTCCACCGTGTCGATGCGGGCGCGGGCGTGGCGGGCCTTAAAGTCCTCGTACTCCGACGCGCTTTTGAACAGCGGGGGACAGGACACGTAGCGCGCGCTGGCCGCGCGGCGCTGGATGCGGGGGATGAGGGCGTCGATGTCCACCGTGCGTTCGGCCGACAGCGCCGCGCCGATGGAGACGAAGTACAGCGAATTGTCGGGATGGATGCCCTCGATGCCCAGCGACTGGTCGAAGCAGTCCCGCAGCTGGGAGAAGAAGGTCAGCGGGCCGCCGAGGTAGACCACGTTGCCGCTGATCTCCCGCCCCTGGGCCAGGCCCGCGATGGTCTGACCGGCTACGGCCTCGAAGATGGACCGGGCCACGTCCTCCTTCCGCGCGCCCTGGTTCAGCAGGGGCTGGATGTCGGACTTGGCGAACACGCCGCAGCGGGAGGCGATGGCATAGCTGCGCTGGTGCGCCGCGGACATGGGCTCCAGCTGCTCCACGGAGACGTCCATCAGCGTGGCCATCTGGTCGATGAACGCGCCGGTGCCGCCTGCGCAGGTGCCGTTCATGCGCACCTCCAGGCCGCCCACGCCGTTGCGGGGCAGAAACAGGATCTTGGCGTCCTCGCCGCCCAGCTCGATGGCGCAATCCGCCTCCGGCACCAGCTTTTTAAGCGCCAGCCGGGTGGCGTATACCTCCTGGGTGAAGTCGATGTCCAGCTTCTCCGCCAGGCCCATGCCCGCCGAGCCGGAGATGCCCAGGGTAAACGTCTCCCCCGGGAACTCCGCCTGTATGGCGTGCAGCAATACCTCCGCCAGCTGCGCGATCTGGGACTTGTGCCGTTGATAGCGGGAGAAGACGATCTCCTCCCGCGCGTCCAGCACCACGCACTTGATGGTGGTCGATCCGATGTCCAGTCCTATCCTCATGTCAAATGTCTCCCGCGGCCCCCGTGCCGCGCTGCGTTCGTAATGCTCGATGGACAAACCTGTCCATATTTATTATACCTATATGTGGCCGCGTTTGTACGTTGGAAATCACACGAATCCTGTTATTTCTCGATGAATATTTGGGAATCATCTTACCACAGCTTTTCCGTCCGCCAAACTGCGCCGCCGCGGGCCAGATCCTTCCAGCGCATCACCCCGTCCTCCAGGGTGCAATAGCTGTGGGCGGAGCCGTTCTTCGGGATGGAGACGGAGCCGGGATTCAGATAGGTGAAGCCCTCGTGGCGGTTGCAGGCGGGGACGTGGGTGTGGCCGCAGAGCAGGAATTCCCCGGGCTTCAGCGGCGGGGGATTGGTCTCGCCGTAGACGTGCCCGTGGGTCGCGTACAGCGTGTGGCCGTCCACATACAGCGCCGCGCAGTCCGCCATCACCGGGAAGTCCAGCACCATCTGATCCACCTCGGCCTCGCAGTTGCCCCGCACGCACACGAGCTCCGCGGCCAGGGGGTTCAGCAGGGCGATCACCTTTTTCGGCGCGTACTCGTCCGGCAAGTCGTTGCGCGGACCGTGGTACAGCAAATCGCCCAGCAGGATCAGCTTTTCCGGCCGCTCCGCCCGCCAGGCGTCCAGCATCGCCGAACACCACCGCGCGCTCCCGTGGATGTCCGACGCGATCATCAGCTTCATGAGTTTAGTCCTTTCTTGAGTGCAATCGTCTAAACGCTCCCGACGGGAACGCTGTATTCATAGAGATGCTCGGGGGCGATGTCCACATCGTCGTTCCAGACCACGGTGCCATACATCGCCCGCGCGCGCATGAAAAAGTTGACGTCCTTAAGCCGCGCGCAGAGCTTTTTGTCGAGCAGAGGACGGGCATCATACAGGCGCTTCTCCCCGTTGGCGAAGGTCAGCAGCATGGAATAGTCCCTTCGCGGCTCCACCGCGGACACAGACCAGATGGGAACGGACACGGACAACACCTCCTGGTAAGATGACACCTCCATCATACCACGATTCCGCCCAAATATCAACGCCCGGGGATACTTGCATTTTATTGTAATTCGTGTTAAACTCGTAGGCAGAAAAGGGGGCCTGATCGACATGAGAAAGCTGGCTGTTTTGCTGATCGTTGCGTTGGCGCTGACCGGGTGCCCGGCGTGGGCTGAGGCGACGCCGGGGGAGATCGTCAGCGGCTATCTGAGCGTGGTGGCGTCGCTGGAGGACGGCTCGGCGGGGTATTCGCTGAAGCTGGCGAAGGCGGTCTGCGAGGTCATCGGCTTCGCGAAGACCCACGGGGAGGACGAGGACCTGTCCGGGAAGCTGTCCACGGCCTGGGACGCCCTGGGCGAGGAGCGCCAGGCGCGGTTTACGGAGAACTTCTCCGAGGTGGCGCTGATGGCGGACGAGCTGTTCGAGCACGCTGAGGACGTGCTGCCCACCTTCGAGGACGCGGGCGTGGGGGACGACATCGCGCCCCTGGCAAAGGACGAACAGGCCAAACTGAACTGGCAGGCGCTGGCCGAGGCCACGCGGAGCATCATCGACGAATAAATGGGAGGCGCTGTTCATGCCCCGGATGAAGATCGACTGGGAGACCATAACCGCATTCGTGACCGAGGTGTTTGAGAGATACGGCGTGCCGCCCGAGGACGCGGCGGTGTGCGCGGACGTGCTGCTGGAGGCGGACAGGCGGGGCATCGAGTCCCACGGCGTGAACCGCTTCAAGCCCATCTACCTGGACCGCCTCCGCGCGGGCGTCCAGAAGCCGGTGACGGAGTTTGAGATCGTGAAGGAGACCCCCACCACCGCGGTGGTGGACGGCCACGACGGCATGGGCCAGGTCATCGGGCGCAGGTGCATGGAGCTGGCCATCCAGAAGGCGAAGGCCTGCGGCATGGGCATGGTGGTGGCGCGGAACTCCACCCACTACGGCATCGCGGGCTACTACACCACCATGGCCACCCGGGCGGGCTGCGTGGGCATGACCGGCACCAACGCCCGGCCCACAGTGGTGCCCACCTGGGGCGTGGAGGGCATGTTCGGCACCAACCCGCTGACCCTGGGCGTGCCCACCGACGAGCCCTTCGACTTCAACTTCGACTGCGCCACCTCCATCACCCAGAACGGCAAGATCGAATACTATGCCCGGACGGGCCAGGACGTGAAGCCCGGCACGCTCATCGGCGACGACGGCGCGCTGGTCACCGGCGACGCCGGGGCGGCGCTTGAGCGCATGCGGCAGGGCCGCGCCGCGCTGACCCCGCTGGGCGGCGTGGGGGAGGACCTGGCGGGCTACAAGGGCTACGGCTTTGCGATGTTCGTGGAGCTGATGTGCGCCGCGCTCCAGGACGGCTGGTACGGAAAGGCCCTCGGCGGGAAGGACGCCGACGGCAATCCCTGCGCGCCCCGGCTGGGCCACTTCTTCATAGCCATCGACACCGACCACTTCCTGGGCGAAGAGGCCTGCCGCAAAAAGTCCGGCGAGATCCTCCGCGAGGTTCGGGCCTCCAAAAAGATGCCCGGCGCCGAGCGCATCTGGACCGCCGGGGAGAAGGAATACGACATCAAGCAGGCCCGCACCGACGGCGTGGACATCAACGAATCCGTCCAGCGCGAGCTCACCGGCATCCGGGACGAGCTGGGCTTGACGGAGAAGTATCGGTTCCCGTGGGACTGAAAAATGGAGAATGGAGGTATCTATTCAGTTCTGCTGTGGGGGAGCCAAGAGGAAGATAGAGCGTCAGCCTTGGCTCCCCTTCCAGGGGAGCTGTCAGCCGTTAGGCTGACTGAGAGGTCGTCCCCCGCAGCCTGCCAGATCTCTGTTTGTCACAGGACTGAACAGTTACGAATGGAGAATTGAAAATGGAGAATGAAGGTGGAAATCCTTCGGATTTCTCCGATTTAAGTACCTGTTCAGTCGTGGACTCCTTCCGACCCGCTTCGCGGGCCACCTCCCTCAAGGAGGGAGGCTTTTGGGCTCCCGTTCGGGCTCCCTCTCCGAGGGAGCTGGCTGGCCGACAGGCCAGACTGAGGGAGTCATCCCTGGGCGACTGAACAGTTACCGGTTTAATTCGATCTGCGGTATGCGCCGCCATTCTCCATTTTCCATTATCCATTATCTGCACAGATCACAGTTGACAGAACGACGAAAGGACAGTTTTATGATCCAGGACATCTACCCCCATCGCCTCCACAACGAGTTCATCCCGCATCGGGCGCTGGACGGGGAGGGGATCGGGTTTGCGTTTGACGGGCCCAAGGTGCTGTGCCGGTTCGAGGGGAACGCGGTGCGGCTGCCGAGGGTGAAGGAGCTTGGGGAGGATAAGGCGTGGCGGTTCCTGTTCACGCTGGACGAAACGCCCTGCTATCTGCTGGAGGCGGCGCTGGACGCGCCCGAGGGCTGGGAATACGAGGTCGTGAAGGCGCTCAGGCACCGGGCCGAGGGGCCGCGGGAGGGCATCTTCGCCGCGTGGACGGCCTTCCAGCTGGCCAACTGGTATCGGGACAACCGCTTCTGCGGGCGCTGCGGCGGGCCGACCCATCCCGCCGAGGACGAGCGCGCCATGGTGTGCGACCACTGCAAGCGCCGCATCTACCCCCGCATCATCCCCGCGGTGATCGTGGGCGTCACCCACGGCGACGAGATCCTGATGACCAAGTACAACGGCCGGGACATCCCTTATTACGCCCTCGTCGCCGGATTCACGGAGATCGGCGAGACCCTGGAGGAGACCGTGGCCCGCGAGGTCATGGAGGAGGCGGGGCTGCGGGTCAAGAACATCCGCTACTACAAGTCCCAGCCCTGGGGCATCGTGGACGACCTGCTGGCCGGGTTCTACTGCGACGTGGACGGCTCCCCCGAGATCCACATGGATTCCCGCGAGCTCAAAGAGGCCGTCTGGATCCGCCGCGAGGACGTCACCGGACAGCCCAACGATTTCTCACTGACCAATGAGATGATGATGGTGTTCAAGGCGGGAAGGGAACCGAAGTGAGGAATGGGAGTGGTAAATGGAGAATGGATAATGGATAATGGAGAATGGAGAATGGCGGTGCAAATCCTGAACGCTACGCTAAGCCTTCGGCAACGGATTTGGTAACTGTTCAGTTCCGCTGTGATAAATGAGAATTTGGCAGGATAACGGAGGACCTCATCCGTCATTCCAACATAGAGGAAGGTTATTCCAGGATGCGCAATTATGCCAATTCACGCTGTTTCAGTCAAAGAAATCCGCAAGGATTTCCACATCCATTCTCCATTTTCCATTATCCATTCTCCATTTCTTATGACTGTTTTCGCGTCACAAGCCCCCGATAGGTCCTCAGCGCGCTGGGGAAGGGGAGGGGGTCGAGCTGTTCGGGGGTGACGGCGGTATAGGCATCGGGAAAGGCGTCGCAGGCGGCGCGGAGGCCCCGCATGCGCCAGACGAGGTGGGTGAACACGTGCCGGGCGTCGGGGAGGGCCTCGAGGATGACGGGGTTTTTGAAGCCCATGTCCTCAAGGATTGCAATCACTGCCTCAGTGTCGTGCCAGCCCTCCACGGCGCAGAATTCGTAGAGGCCGCCAAGCAGCCCTTTGGGGCGGCGGCGCACCAGCAGCTTATCGCCGCAGGTCATGAGCAGGACGGTCCAATCCTGTTCTTTTTTTGCCACAGGGGCGGGCTTTCGGGGAAAATCCAGCGCGGCGTCCTCACGAAAGGCGCGGCAGCGTTCCGCCACCGGGCACAGGCCGCACCGGGGGGCTTTGGGCAGGCACAGGGTCGCGCCCAGGTCCATCAGCGCCTGGTTGTAGTCGCCGGGACGGTCTTTGGAGATGAGCGACTGGGCGGGCTTTAGCAGGTCGAAGGGGGTTTTCAATTCCGGCTCCCAGGCCAGCACCCGGCCCAGCACCCGGGCCTGGTTCCCGTCCAGCGCGGGCACCGGCTCCCCGTAGGCGATGGAGGCGATGGCGTTGGCAGCGTAGGGGCCGACCCCCGGCAGCGCCCGAAGCCCCGCCGCGTCGGTGGGAAAGACCCCGCCGCATTCGTGGGCGACCTTCCGCGCCGCCGCGTGCAGGTTTCGCGCCCGGGAATAGTACCCCAGTCCCTCCCACAGCTTCAGCACCTGCGCCTCTTCCGCCGCGGCCAGGTCGGCCACCGTGGGGAAGCGCGCCAAAAACCGCGCGTAATACCCCTTCACCGTCTCCGTCTGGGTCTGCTGGAGCATGATCTCCGAAAGCCAGATCCGGTAGGGGTCGCGCTCTCCCCGCCAGGGAAGGTCGCGCTTGTTGGCGTCATACCAGGACAGTATTTCTTCGGAAAAGGACATGTGTATACCTCGGGGGAAGCTGTTTGAATTGAGAATGGAGAATGGACAATGGACAATGGAGAATGGACAATGGAGAATGATTGTGGAAATCCTTGCGGATTTCTATCATCAATTGACCCTGAAGATGCGAAACAGCGTTTAATCACTACTGTTCCTTCCAATGGCGAATATGAGTGTTCAACGATAGCAGGGGACCCAGGGCTGATGCCGTCCTCCCTCTTGGCTCCCCTCTCAGGGGAGCTGTCAGCCATCAGGCTGACTGAGAGGTCGTTCCCCGCTGCGTATTCAGGTTTCTGCTTCTCATGGAAGGACTGAACACATATATTCAATCAAACAAATCAAGTGACTATTCAGTCGTTCAGGGATGACTCCCTCAGTCAGCCTGCGGCTGCCAGCTCCCTCAACTCCCTCAGTCAGCCTGCGGCTGCCAGCTCCCTCAACTCCCTCAGTCAGCCTGCNGGGAGCCTGGACGGGAGCCTGGACGGGAATCCAAAAGCCTCCCTCTTTGAGGGAGGTGGCCCGCGAAGCGGGTCGGAAGGAGTCCGCGACTGAACAGTTGCCAAATCTGTTGCCGAAGGCTTAGCGAAGCGTTCAGGATTTGCACCGCTATTCTCCATTATCCATTTTCCATTATCCATTCTCCATTATCAATTCGGACGCTTCCACGTTTGTTTCTATCACTTTCGATATCAATAGCGTCCGTCAAATATCGGAGAGCGGAGCGCTTTGCCGCTCCGCTCTCCGCGTTTTGGGTTGGGATTTATTCCGCCGCCACGGTGGCCACCTCGCTGCCCATGACGCTCTGGACCTCGGCCCAGACCTCGCGCATGCGGGTGACGTCGGTGCCGTAGGACATGCCCTCGGGCTGCTCCTCCAGCCACTGGCCGCAGGCCATGGTGTGGTAGGAATAACTGCCGTCGGTCTCGCCCTGGGCGCGCCAGACGTAGGTGGGGATGTACTTGGGTTCGACGATCTGGTACTTGCCGGTGCTGGAGCCGGTCTCCTCGATGGTGAACTCGAAGATCATGCCGGAGTCGGTGTACTGGTCGCGCTGGTCGGACAGGAAGTTGCCCGTGGCGCAGACCACCAGCGTGCGATGGACGTTGCCGTCGGAATCGGCGGGACCGTCGATCCAGTAGGCCTCCTGCACCACGTGCGGGCCGTAGCCGATGATGACGTCCACCCCGGCCTTGATGAGCACCTTCGCGATCTTCTTCTGGTCGTCGGATACCTCGCGCTTGCCCATCTTGCCCCAGGACATGTAGCAGACGATGATGTCCGCGCCGGCCTCGCGGGCGGCCTTGACGTCGTTGGTGGGGTTGGACTTGGTGACCAGATTGACGCCGTACTTCACGGCCTTGGAGGTGTACTTCTTCTCCCTGCCGTGGAGGGTGTCGGTGTACCCCAGGAAGGCCACGTTGATGCCGTTGATGTTCTTGAGCACCGGGTGCTTCTTCTCCTCTGCGGAGGTCGCGCCGCCCACGAAGTCCATGCCGGCCTGGCGGATGTTGTTCAGCGTGGCCTGCTCCTCGTCGAAGCCGGCGTCCAGGGCGTGGTCGTTGGCCACGGTGAGCATGTCCACGCCGCAGTCGGCCAGCGCATTGAGCAGGCTGGGCGGGGTGATCATCTTGTCGTCGCCGGAGATCTTGGCCGTGCCGCCCAGCGTGCCCTCCACGTCAGCCACGGTGTAGTCCGCGTCGCCCATGATGTCGGACACGTAGGAGAACATGTCGGAGAAGTCGAAGCTCTGCCCGCCGTCCGTGGTGGCCGCCTTTAATAGGTTGGTTTCCATGGCGATCTCACCCAGCGAGCGGATGCGCGCCGACCTTGGCTCCGGCGTCGGGGTGGACGTCGGGCTGGGGGTGGGCGAGGGCGTGGGGGTGATCAGCGCCGGGTCGATGGTGGGCGTGGGGGTGGGCTCCGGCGGCGTGCGGTCGAAGCCCCCGAAGGGATTGAACACCACCATCACCACCACAGCCAGCAGTATGAGCAGCAGTATGCCCAGCGTGGCCAGGCCCAGCGGCGTGATGCGATAATTGCCGATTCTTAAACCTCTCGGTTTGGACATAGTCATACCTCCCGGGAAAGGCGGAACCAGGGGCGAGCCCCTGTAACGATTCCGCAAAATCATACCGATATTATACCACACACGCCCCGCGGAGGCAATCCGGGATTGTGATGATTCGGTATATTTTTTTCAATAACATTTCGATATGTGACGTATCTATTAAATTAAATTGTGACAAATTTGAAAACTTTGGGTCCCGACGGATTGACATATGAGGGGTTATGATGTATGCTTGTAATGGTATAACGTGAAGAGTATGCGCGGGACAGGCCCGCGCGAGGTGATTGAGCAACACGACTCCACGCTCAAAGGTGGTACAATATGGCGACACATTCTATTGGAAAGCTGAAGTTCAAGCTGTCGAAGGACGGGCTGGACTACCGCTGGGGAGACGGCGATATCAAACGTCTCTTCGGCAGTAAAAACCAGGCCGCCGACGCCGATATGGATGAAAACGAGATCCTGGATGGGGAATACGCCGACGATCCCGGCTATGACGATGGCGATTACGCGGACGATCAGGGCTACGACGACGACCCCGGCTATGACGACGATCCCGGCTACGACGACGGCTACGCGGACGATGACGGCTACGCGGACGACGCGGGCTATGACGACGGCGCGGGCTACGATGACGGCTACGCGGACGACGGCTACGACGATGACGACGGGTATATGGACGCGCCCGAGTACGCCGATGACGGCTACGACGACGGCGCGGCCTACGACGACCGCTATTCCGACGCCGACGCGGGGGAATACGACGACGATTACGCCCCCGGCGAGGAAAGCCCGCTGATGCAGTATGTGGACGAGAACGACTGGGTGACCTACCTGCTGCTGTTCCTGTTCCCGCCGCTGGGCATCTACCTGTTGTGGCGCCGCAACAAGTTTGAAAAGCCCATACGCTACGCCATCTCCGCGGCCTCGGCCATCTGGTTCGTGGTGGCGCTGATACTGATCTTCTCCGCCATCTTCGGCGGGGCGCAGGACGCCTCCACCGACGCGACCATCACCCTGGCGCCCACCACCACGCTGTCCGTCGTGAACCTGAATGGCGACGGCGACGGCATGGACATCACCGTGGACAACGTGGGCAGCGGCGGCACCGGCGACGGGGAAGGCAACGCGGAGCCCACCGAGGAACCGGCGGCGACGCCCATCCCGGATTCCAACGGCGCGTCCACCGGCACGGAGCCCTCGCCCACGCCCCTGACGGACGCTGCCAGCGCGGCGCTGTCCGCCTCGGCCTACGTGTACAGCCCGGCTACCGGCCTGTACTACCACAGCCGCAACGACTGCACCAACATCGACGAGGGCGTGTCCGTGAGCCGCGTGCCCCGCGAGGTGGCGGAAAACAACCGCAAGCAGTCCGCCTGCCCGATCTGCATCGGCGCGGCCGTCGGCGGCGACACCTCCACCTTCTACGCCACCGAGACCGGCGAATACTACCACACCGACCAGAACTGCTCCGGCATGACCGGCGCGACCCCCATCACCAAGGAGGCCGCCGAGCTGCGCGGCAAGAAGGCCTGCCCCAAGTGCGTCACCGGCGAACAGGCCAGCATCAAGTCCGGCGAGGTGAAGTTCATCTCCGCCTCCACCACCGACAAGAGCAAGATCTCCGTCTACACCACCAAGAACGGCAAGTACTACCACATGACCGCCAACTGCTCCGGCATGTCCGGGGCCACCCGCGGGTCCCTGAAGGACGCGCTGCTGGCGGGCAAGGGCGCGTGCCCCACCTGCTGCAAGGCGGCGGGCGCGTCGGTGTACTGCACCAAGGACGGGAAGTACTACCACCTGGACAAGACCTGCTCCGGCATGAAGGACGCCGCCGAGGTCACCCTGGCCGAGGCGCTGGTGCTGGGCAAGAGCCGCTGCCACACGTGCGTCAAGAGCGGCCAGCTGCCCACCGCCAGCCAGCTGCAGCAGGCCGCGGAATCCGGGGATGACGGCACCTACGTCTACGGCACCGAGAAGGGCAAGTATTACCACACCGATCCCAACTGCTCCGGCATGAAGGACGCCCAGCGCTACACCTTAAAGAGCATGCTGCTGCAAAAGCGCGAGGCCTGCCCCAAGTGCGCCTCCGCCGCGGACACCGTGGTGTACGCCACCAAGTCGGGCAAGTATTACCACTCCTACGCCACCTGCTCGGGCATGACCACCGCCACCGCGGGCTCCATGGCCGAGGCCATCTCCCAGGGCTACAAGCGCTGTCCCAAGTGCTGGACCGAGACCACCAGCATGGCCAAGGCCCGGGGCAAGATTGACGAGAGCCAGGTGAATGAAAGCGCGTCCTCGTCGAGCGGCTCCTCCGACGCGAAGACCACCTCCGGGTCGTCGGGCAGCTCCTCGTCCTCGAAGACATCGGGCAGCTCGTCCTCCTCGAAGAGTTCCGGCAGCGCGTCGTCCGCCTCGTCCGGGTCCTCTTCCTCCTCCGAATCGGAGGCCGTGAAGAAGTCGGCCATCAGCGCCAAGGCCACGGCGAGAAACACCTACGTCTACGCCACCCGCAACGGCAGCTACTACCACCTGGTCAGCAACTGCTCGGGCATGAAGGGCGCGAGCCGCATCACGCTGAAGCAGGCCATCGACGCCGGGAAGAAGGCGTGCCCCACCTGCGCCTCCAAGGCCAAGCGGACCGTCTACTCCACCAGCGGCGGCGACCACTACCACAAGTATTCCACCTGCCCTGAGTCCGGCATGAAGAACGGCAGCGCCCGGACCCTGGCCGAGGCCCTGATGCTGGGCCAGACCGCCTGCCGCTACTGCATGAACCGCTCCGCCAGCGCCAATGCCGCCGTGGCCGCCGCGTCCAACACCGCCGACGCCAAGACCGTGGCCTCCATCAAGGCCGCCGAGGCGAAGCTGGTCAACAGCCACACCTACAAGAGCGGCACCTCGGGCATCTACGTCTACGCCCGCGCCGACGGCAAGTACTATCACCGCGACAAGGACTGCTCCGGCATGACCAACGCGGGCCGGGTGACCCTGGAGACCGCCATGAACTACGGCAAGACCGCCTGCCCGAAGTGCTGCTCCGCGGCCCGGCGCACGGTCTATGCCACACGGGGCGGCAAGTACTACCACAACAGCAAGACCCACGCCGGGTCCGGGGCCAAGAGCGGCTCCCTGGCCTCGGCGGTGGCCTACGGCTACAAGGCCTGCCCCTACTGCGTGACCAAGACCAAGACCCTGGCCAAGACCAATACCTACAAGGAGGGCAAGTCGGGCATCAAGGTCTATGCCACCGTCAGCGGCAAGTATTACCACTCCAGGTCCACCTGCTCCGGCATGGAGAACCCCTCCCACATCAGCCTGGAGACGGCGCTGAACTACGGCAAGAAGGCCTGCCCGAAGTGCATGGCCGCCGCGGGGATGAAGGTGTACTCCTCCTCCGGGGACAAGTACTACCACTACTACAAGCTCCACGCCGGGTCCTCCGCCAAGGCGGGCACACTGGCCCAGGCGCGGGCGCTGGGGAAGAAGATGTGCTCCACCTGCGCCAAGATGTACAACAATGGCATTCCCGCCAGCGCCCTGTCCGGGGACAGCTCGGGGGATGTGGAGGATATCGTCGAGATGATCTCCGACGAGGGCGGCAAGGCCAGCTATTCCAAGGCCCCCGTCTCCACCAACCACTACTCCGCCAGCGGCGATACCAAGGTATATGTGGACCTTGACGGCACCTACTACTTCTACTATCACAACTCCAGCAAGTGCTCCGATACCCACATGAGCGGCGGTACCGGCGTCACCCTGGAATACGCCAAGGAATGGGGCTATCTGGCCTGCCCCTACTGCAACCCCCCGACCAGCGTGTCGGACTGACAGTGAAGCGCCCGCGAGGGCGCTTCATTCATTTATGCCGGTTTTCCTGGGTCACTTGCCAAAGTAAACGCAGTAATGACAGAGTAAATGCAAGAGGGTTCGTTTAGTCTGTCAAAAAAGTGGAGACGATAAGTGCGAGATACCAAA
>CADCAS010000028.1 GCA_902799465.1 uncultured Eubacteriales bacterium | reverse complement strand
AGTGCGCTTTTCCTTTTTCTGCCCATGTCCTTACCTCCGTGATATTGTTATTCTATCACAGTTTTGAAGCTATTTACAGAAAAAAGTGAAAAGGCTCCAGAGCCATTTCAATTCCTAATTCCTAATTCCTAATTCCTAATTCCTAATTCTTCATTCCTCATTCCTGATTCTCCCCCGGCATATTCACGTTTTCCCCGAGAGATCAGATCCACAAGATAAGTTCTATGCCCCGCATCCTGCAAAAATGTGTGAAATAAGCGCCATAAGCCCATCAATTTGCATAATTTACAATAAATTCATCCGACAAATTGGGCCGAATCGTTGCGAATATGTATTCGGAGTGCTATAATTACTGAATGGATGATTGTCGGTATCGGACCGGCAAAAGAGAGGTTGTTTTGGATGCTGAAGTATACGATCAAACGTGTGTTGCTGGCCGTGGTGACGGTATTCATCATATCGGCGATCACCTTTTTCGCCATGAACGCCATCCCGGGCGGCCCGTTCGCCAAGGAAAAGGCCCCGGACCCGGCGGTGCAGGCGGCGCTGGAGGCGCGGTTCAATCTGGACAAGCCGGTGGGGCAGCAGTACCTCATCTACCTGAGCAATCTGGCCCACGGCGACTTCGGCATATCGCTCAAGACCGGGCGTGAGATCAGCCAGATCATTCGCGAAAAGTTCTCCGTGTCGGCCCGGCTGGGCGGCATGGCGGCGCTGTGCGCGGTGGTGCTGGGGCTGATCCTGGGCTCCGTGGCCGCGCTGTGCCGCAATAAATGGCCTGACCGGCTCATCATCTTTCTGACCACGCTGTTCGTGTCGGTGCCGAGCTTCATCCTGGCGACGATACTTTTGCTGGTGTTTGCCCTCCAGCTCAAATGGGTGGGCGTGTTTTCCACCGACAATCCCAATTATGTGCTGCCCGTGATCTCCCTGATGCTCTATCCCATGAGCTACATCACCCGCCTGACCAAGTCCTCCATGCTGGACGTGCTGGGGCAGGACTACATCCGCACCGCCCGGGCTAAGGGCGTGCGGGAGTGGCTGGTGATCTTCAAGCACGCGCTCAGAAACGCGCTGATTCCCGTGATCACCTATGTGGGCCCCATGGTGGCGGGCATACTGACCGGCTCCATGGTCATCGAGACGGTGTTCACCATCGGCGGCCTGGGCACCGAGTTCGTGCGCTCCATCAACAATCAGGACTATCCGATGATCATGGCCACCACCATCTTCCTGGCGGTGCTGATGGTCGTCGCCACGCTCTTAAGCGACCTGGTGTACAAGCTCATCGACCCGAAGATCAGCTTCGACTGAGGAAGGAGAGTATCTATGTATAACGCAGACAAGCTCCCGAAGAAAAACCTCCTCAGCCTCCAGATCGACTTGAGCAAGTTTGAGAAGGCCAGCGACGAGGAAAAGGCTCAGCACGAGACCATGCGCGAGTCCACCACCTTCTTCCGCGACGGCATGCGCAAGCTGCGGCGCAACCCCCTGGCGATGGCCAGCCTGATCGTGCTGGTGGCGCTGGTGGTTTCCATCATCGTGGTGCCGTTCTTCTATCCCTACAGCTACGAGCAGATGATCACCGTCAACGGCAAGCGCGACAAGACGGCCAAGAACCTGGCCCCCTTCACCTATTCCAAGATGGAGCAGAAGGCCATCGACGAGGGGGCAAGCATCTTCCCCCACATCTTTGGCACCGACGAGCTCTGCCGCGACTACTTCATCCGCGTGGTCTACGGCGCGCGGGTGTCGCTGGCCGTGGGCCTGTTCGCCAGTCTGATCGTGCTGGTCATCGGCCTGCTGTACGGCTCCATATCGGGCTACTTCGGCGGCAAGGTGGACATGGTGATGATGCGCATTGTGGACATCATCTACTCCCTGCCCGACACGCTGATGGTGGTGCTTTTGTCCGTGGTGCTCAACCAGGTGCTGGGCGGCGCGCTGCAGGGCACGGTGCTGGCCCGGGTGGGCACCAACATGATCTCCCTGTTCGTGGTGTTCGGCGTGCTGTACTGGGTGGGCATGGCCCGTCTGGTGCGCGGCCAGATCCTCTCCATTAAAAACAACGAATACGTGCTGGCCGCCCGCGCCCTCGGCGCGAAGCCGGGCCGCATCATTCAAAAGCACATCCTGCCCAACTGCATGTCCGTCATCTTCATCTCCGTGGCCCTGCAGATTCCCTCGGCCATCTTCACCGAGAGCTTCCTGTCCTTCATCGGGCTGGGCGTGCAGGCGCCGATGCCGTCCCTGGGCTCCCTGGCCAACGCGGCCCGCGGCGGCATGCAGAGCTATCCCTACAAGATGGTGTTCCCCGCGATCATCATCTGCCTGATCGTGCTGAGCTTCAACCTGCTGGGCGACGGCCTGCGCGACGCCTTTGACCCGAAGCTGAGGAGGTAAGACGATGAGCACACCGCTTTTGCAGGTCAAAAACCTGCGCACATCCTTCAAGGTCGATCACGGCGAGGTGCACGCCGTCAACGGCATCTCCTTCAACCTGGACAAGGGCAAGGTGCTGGGCATCGTGGGCGAATCCGGCTCGGGCAAGTCCGTCACCGCCTATTCCATCATGCGCATTCTGGTGGAGCCGGGCCGCATCACCGGCGGCGAGATCCTCTTCAACGGCGAGGACATCGTCAAGTACTCCAAGAAGCAGATGCGCGAGTTCCGGGGCAAGCGGGTTTCCATCATCTTTCAGGACCCCATGACCAGCTTAAACCCGGTCTACACCATAGGCAACCAGCTGCGCGAGGCCATCATGCTCCACACCGACCGCAACCGCAAGCAGGCGGACGAGCGGGCGCTGGAGATGCTCAAGCTGGTGGGCGTCAACTCTCCGGAGCAGCGCCTCAAGCAGTATCCCTTCGAGCTGTCGGGCGGCATGCGGCAGCGCATCATGATCGCCATGGCGCTGTGCTGCGAGCCGGACATACTCATCGCCGACGAGCCCACCACCGCCCTGGACGTGACCATACAGGCCCAGATACTTGAGCTGATGCAGGACCTCCAGAAGAAGCTGGGCATGGCCATCATCATGATTACCCACGATCTGGGCGTCATCGCGGACATGTGCGACGAGATCATCGTCATGTACGCGGGCCGGGTCTGCGAGCGCGGCACCGCCGACGAGATCTTCTACAATCCCCGCCACGAGTATACCAAGGGGCTGCTTCGGTCCATTCCTCGGCTGGACACCAACCATGCCCGGCTGATCCCCATCTCCGGCTCCCCGGTGGACCTGACCAACCTGCCCAAGGGCTGCGCCTTCGCCTCCCGCTGCGACAACTGCATGAAGGTGTGCCTGAACGAGCTGCCCGAGGAGCTGGACATCAACGACTTCCACAAGGCGGCCTGCTGGATGAACGTCAAGCAGGTATATGACGAAGCGAAGGGAGGCCCTGTCGAATGAGCAGCGAATACCTCCTTGAGGTCAAAAATCTCAAACAGTATTTCCCCATCCGCACGGGATGGTTCGGCACCCGGCCCCTGAAGGCCGTGGACGACGTGTCCTTCGCCATCAAGCCCGGCGAGACGCTGGGCCTGGTGGGGGAATCCGGCTGCGGCAAGACCACCGTGGGCCGCACGATCCTCCATCTCTACAAGCCCACCGCCGGCGAAATCCTCTACGACGGCCAGCAGATCACCCCCCAGAACATCGGCCAGTACCGCCAAAAGATGCAGGTGGTGTTCCAGGACCCCTATTCGTCCCTGAACCCCCGCATGACGGTGTCCGACATCGTGGGCGAGCCGCTGGACATCCACGGCCTGTACAAGACCAGGCAGGAGCGCGCCGACCGCATCACCGAGCTGCTGAATCTGGTGGGCCTGAACTCCGACCATGCCCGCCGCTACGCCCATGAGTTTTCCGGCGGCCAGCGCCAGCGCATCGGCATCGCCCGCGCTCTGGCCGTGAACCCGCGCTTCATCGTCTGTGATGAGCCCGTGTCCGCCCTGGACGTGTCCATACAGGCCCAGGTCATCAACACCTTTGAGGATTTGCAGAAGAAGCTGGGCATCGCCTACCTGTTCATCGCCCATGATCTGCTGGTGGTGCAGCACATCTCCCAGCGCATCGCGGTGATGTATCTGGGCCGCATCGTGGAGATCGGCGACGCCGATGAGATCATCGCGCATCCCGCCCATCCCTACACCCAGTCCCTGATCTCCGCCATCCCCATCCCCGATCCCAACATCGCCCGCACCCGAACGCGCATCCCCCTGGAGGGCGACGTGCCCAGCCCGCTGAACACCCCCTCCGGCTGCGCCTTCCGCACCCGCTGCCGCTACGCCACCGAGCGCTGCGCCCAGGAGCGGCCGCGGCTTCAGGAGATCGCGCCCGGCCATCAGATCGCCTGCTTCAATCCCCACGAATAACGCAAGGGCGCGCCGATGAAATAACCTTTGCGGTGACGCTGGTCCAACCCGCGAAGGGTCGGGGGGCTGCTGATGTACGTCTGCGCGGCGCCGCCGCCCCCGGCTGGACCTCGGATTACGGCGCTCCCGTCTTACGTGACGGCGGTCTGGACCTCCGCCTCCGGCAACAACCTCCGCTTCCCTGGACGATAAACACCGGTCTCAAACGGCGCGAATGCCGTTTAAGATAATACAACACTTAGGAGGAACCCATTCATGAAGAAGCTGCTTGCTATTCTGCTGGCCGCCATGATGCTCCTGTCCTGCGCCGTGACCGCGATGGCCGACGAGGGCTCCGAGCCCAGCTGGACCGAGTACGACGCGCTGATCGCGGACATCAAGTCCGAGACCGACTTCGCCGCCCGCGAAGCCAAGATGCACCAGGCCGAGGACATGCTGATGCAGACCTACGCGGTCATCCCGATCTATCACTACAACGATCTGTACATGCAGCGCAGCACCGTGCAGAACGTGTACGCCAACCTGTTTGGCTTCAAGTACTTCCAGTACGCCACCGTGGAGGGTTCCGACACCCTGAAGCTGAACCTGGCCTCCGAGCCCGACAAGCTGGACCCCGCCCTGAACAGCTCCGTGGACGGCGCCTGCCTGGCCATCGCCTCATTCGGCGGCCTGTACACCTATGACGCCGAGGGCAATCTGAAGCCCGACTTCGCCACCGGCTATGAGGTCAGCGAGGACGGCCTGACCTACACCTTCACCATGCGCGAGGGCCTGAAGTGGTCCGATGGCAGCGACCTGACCGCCAAGGACTTCGAGTACAGCTGGAAGCGCGCCGCCGATCCCCAGACCGCCGCGGACTACAGCTACATGTTCAACGGCATCAAGGGCTACGCGGACAACAACCTGGCCGTGGCCGCCTCTGAGGATGGCAAGACCCTGACCGTCGAGCTGACCGCGCCCTGCGCCTACATGCTCGACCTGATGGCCTTCCCGGCCTTCTACGCCGTGAAGCAGGAAGCCGTCGAGGCCGCTGCCGACTGGCAGACCAACCCCGGCGCCTGGGCGCTGGAGGCGGGCTTCGTGACCTCCGGCCCCTATGTGCTGTCCGAGTGGACCCACAACGAGTCCATGGTCTACACCAAGAACCCCAACTACTACGATGCCGAGAACGTCACCCTGGAGAAGCTCGAGTTCATGCTCTCCGCTGACGACACCGCCATCTATGCCGCCTATCAGGCCGGCGACGTGGACTTCATCGACACCGTTCCCACCGATGAGATCCAGAACCTGAAGGCCGATCCCGAGTTCCACATCATCGACAACCTGGGCACCTACTATGCCGCCTTCAACGTGAAGTCCGACCTGTTCGCCGGCAAGACCGTGGAGCAGGCCAACGCCATGCGCGAAGCCTTCTCCAAGCTGATCGACCGCGAGTACATCATCGAGACCGTGGCCCAGTGCGAGCAGAAGCCCGCCAACGCCTTCATCCCCGAGGGCATGGCCGACGGCCAGGGCGGCGTGTTCAAGGTCAACGACGACGCCTACACCTATCCCGTGGTCGCCACCGCCGCCAACGGCGACGAGCTGGCCGGCTACTATGATCTCGAGGTGGACGAGGAAGGCGCGCGCGAGCTGCTGAAGGAAGCGGGCTTCGAGTTCGACGACAACGGCATGCTGTCCGCCAACACCCCCATCAGCATCGAGTACCTGACCAACGAATCCTCCGCTCACGTGGCCATCGCCGAGTGCATGCAGCAGGACTTCGCCGTCGTCGGCATCCAGATGAGCATCCGCACCTGCGACTGGAACGTGTTCCTGAACGACCGCAAGAACGGCAACTTCGACTTCGCCCGTGAGGGCTGGCTGGCCGACTTCAACGATCCCATCAACATGCTGGAGATGTGGACCACCGATTCCGGCAACAACGACTGCCAGTTCGGCCGTTAATCCATTCTGACATACCCTTCGCAGCCGACGGTCCTCCGATCGTCGGCTGCCTCTTGATTTTTGGCCGCGAATGGAGTATAGTGGGGGATGAGTGAGTGGGTTTTATGTCAAACAGTCAATCCCCATCCGGAGAAGAGAATGGACAAGCAAAAAATCAGGGAAAAATCCAGCGTGGACAATTCGGGCGTGTACCTGCTTGAAAAGAGCAAGCGGGGCGTGCTGAACGTGCTGTTCGGGCGCACGATGCTGATCCTGGTGCTGCTGGCGGTACAGGTGCTGCTGCTGTGGCGGGTGTTCACGTCGCTGCAATACGTCAAGTACATCTATGCCGCCCTGCAGGTGCTCTACGTGGTGCTGATACTGCATCTGGTGAACAAATCCTCGAACCCGGCCATCAAGATCACCTGGATACTGCTGGTGGTGCTGGCCCCGCCGGTGGGGGTGTTCCTGTATCTGTTCGTGGAGATGGACTGGGGGCACCGGGTGCTGAACCGTCGCCTGAGCGAGCTGGTGCGCAAGACCAGCGGCATGCTGCCGGACCAGTCGGCCCTGCGGGAGCGCCTGCGGGAGACGGACCCAGCCCTGGGCAGCATGGCGGATTACATGTGGGCCAACGGCTACTTCGACATCTACCGAAACACCGACGCGGAGTACCTCCCCAGCGGCGAGACGGCCATGGAGGCCATCCTGCGGGAGCTGGACCGGGCGGAGAAGTTCATCTTCATGGAGTTCTTCATCATCGACGAGGGCGTCATGTGGGGGCGGATCCTCAAAAAGCTGGAGGAGAAGGTGGCCCAGGGGGTGGAGGTTCGCGTGCTCTACGACGGCACCTGCGCCCTGTTCCGGCTGCCCTACCGCTATCCGAGGATGCTGGAGGCCCTGGGCATCAAGTGCAAGATGTTTTCGCCCCTGCGCCCGCTGGTGTCCACCCACTACAACAACCGGGACCACCGCAAGATCCTGGTGGTGGACGGTCGCGCGGCCTTCACCGGCGGCGTGAACCTGGCCGACGAGTACATTAACGCCAAGACCCTCTACGGCCACTGGAAGGACGCGGGCGTCATGCTCCGCGGCGACGCCGTCAAGGCCTTCACGCTGATGTTTTTGCAGATGTGGAACATCGACGAGCGCATCGAGAACTTCGGCAAATACCTCTCCGCGCCCTGCCCGCTGGTGCCCGCCCGGGGCTACGTGCTGCCCTATGGCGACAGCCCGCTGGACGAGGAGCGGGTGGGGGAGATGGTCTATCTGGACATCCTCAGCCGCGCGACCCGCTACGTCCACATCATGACCCCCTACCTGATCCTGGACAACGAGATGATCACCGCCCTCACCTTCGCCGCCAAGCGGGGCGTGGACGTGGCCATACTGCTGCCCCACATCCCCGACAAGCGCTACGCCTTCGCCCTGGCCAAGACCCACTACAGCCAGCTGCTCCAAGCCGGGGTGCGCATACTGGAGTACACCCCCGGCTTCGTCCACGCCAAGACCTTCGTCTCCGACGATCTCAAGGCCGTGGTGGGCACCATCAATCTGGACTACCGCAGCCTCTACCTCCACTTCGAGTGCGCCGCGTACCTCTACGATTCCCCCGCCGTGGCCGACGTCGAGCGCGACTTCCAGGCCACCGCCGCCCTCTGCCGCGAGATCACGCTGGAGGACGTGGCCCGGATCCCCCTGCTCACCCGCCTCGCGGGATGGCTGCTGAAGGTCCTCGCGCCGCTGATGTGAGAGGCGAGGATAATTAGGAATGAGGAATTAGGAATTAAGAACGGCTTGGCTCCTGCGGGGTTCGCGGCAGCCGCTATTATAATTCCTCATTCCTAATTCCTAATTCAGCAAATCCCAATTTACTGTAAGAGCGAAGGGTTCATGTCAGCGTTCCTGCATGAATTTTACTTTAACACCCCCTTCATGCCGTTGACAAAAAAGCTGTGTGTAGTATAATTGTTATAAATGAATGATCGATAGAGGCGCGGGACGCATGATTAACGCCGTCGAGTCCGCCGGGGACACCGACGCGGCGCGAAAGGGCTTGCCGCCGAAATCCGCGAGACGCCGGCGCTCCTGCGGGTTGGGGGACCGGGAAACACGCGGTCCACTGTCACAAAGTCATTTGTGGAGCGCTATCTCTGATCCCGATGATTTTCCCGAGGGATGATTATGAAGTGACCGGAGCATAGACTTCGGTCATTTGTTTTATTATCATTATGGAGGTTACCGTCATGAAGAGAATCATCTGCACCATCCTGGCCGCCTGTCTGCTGCTTTGCTCCTGCGCCCTCGCCGAGGGTCAGTTCCGCGTGGGCATGGAGTGCGACTATCCCCCCTTCAACTGGACCCAGGTGGACGCCAACGACACCACCGTGCCCATCGACGGCGGCATGGGCTTTGCCGGCGGCTACGATGTGGAGATCGCCAAGAAGATCGCCGAGGGCCTGGGCAAGGAGCTGGTGGTCGTGAAGATCGAGTGGGACGGCCTGATCCCCGCCCTGAACTCCGGCATGATCGACGCCGTCATCGCGGGCATGTCTCCCACCGCCGAGCGCAAGATCACCGTGGACTTCACCGACGCCTACTATAACTCCGACCTCGTGGTGGTGGTCCGCAAGGACAGCGACTATGCCAACGCCGCCACCCTGGCCGACCTGTCCGGCGCGAAGATCACCGGCCAGCAGAACACCTTCCATTACACCGTCATCGACCAGATCGAGGGCGTCAGCAAGCAGGAGGCCATGCCCACCTTCCCGGCCATGATCGTGGCCCTCACCTCCGGCGCCATCGACGGCTACATCTCTGAGCGTCCCGGCGCGGTGTCCGCCTGCGCGGCCAACGACGGCCTGACCTTCGTGACCCCCGGTTTCGTGGCTTCCGAGGAGGATACCTCCATCGCCGTCGCCATCAAGCAGGGCAATCCCGACCTGGTGGCCTCCATCAACGAGATCCTGGCCGGCATCGACACCGATACCCGCAACCAGCTGATGGACAACGCCGTGCTGAACCAGCCCATCTCCGCCGAATAATCGTAAAACCGTGTAAGCATAGGGGCGGCCTGAGCGCCGTCCCTTTCACGCAAATATGAGGATGTGATATCATGCCCAACGCGCAATCCGGATTCTTTGAATGGGTGTTCTTCTTCGTAAAGACCTACGGCCCGATGCTCTTGAAGGGCGCGGGCACCACGCTGCTGATCGCCCTGACGGGCACGATCGTGGGCTTCATCATCGGCCTGGCGGTGGGCTATCTGCGGGCGATGCCCTGCGAGAAGGAGAACGGCGCGGCGCGTTACTGGCTGATGAAGGCCGCGCGCGGGCTGCTGGGCGTGTACATCGAGATCTTCCGCTCCACCCCGATGATCGTGCAGGCCATGGTCATCTTCTACGGCATGGCCTCGGTGTTTCACATCAACCTGCCGCACCTGCTGGCGGGCTTCATCATCGTGTCCATCAACACCGGCGCGTACCTGTCCGAGATCGTCCGCGGCGGCATACAGTCCGTGGACCCGGGCCAGATGGAGGCCGGCATGGCCATCGGCATGACCTACGGCCAGACCATGCTCAGCGTGGTGCTGCCCCAGGCCATCCGGAACATACTGCCCGCCCTGGGCAACGAGTTCGTGGTCAACATCAAGGACACCTCGGTGCTCAACGTCATCTCCGTCAGCGAGCTGTTCTTCGTGTCCAAGTCCGCCGCGGGCACCTATCTCAAGTACTTCGAGGTGTTCTTCATCACCAGCGTCATCTACTTCGTGATGACCTTCACCTGCACCCGCATCCTGCGGTGGGTGGAGAAGAAGATGGACGGCCCGAAGAACTACGACATCCACGGCTCCCAGACCGTCCCGGACGTGGAGCTGATCCAGGCGAAGGGAGGCGCGAGCAATGGCTGAGAACGTATTGCAGGTCCGCCACCTGGGCAAGTCCTTCGGCGACCATGAGGTGCTGCGGGACGTGGACTTCGCCGTCTCCAAGGGCGAGGTCATCTCCATCATCGGCTCCTCGGGCTCGGGCAAATCCACCCTGCTGCGCTGCATGAACCTGCTGGAGAAGCCCTCCGGCGGCGAGGTGCTGTTCCACGGGGAAAACATCCAGAAGCCCGGCTTCGACCTCCAGACCTATAGGGCCCGCGTGGGCATGGTGTTTCAGTCCTTCAACCTGTTCGCCAACATGACCGCGCTGGACAACTGCGTGGTGGGCCAGATGAAGGTGCTCAAGCGCTCCCGGGTGCAGGCCCAGAACATCGCCATGGCCTTCCTGGAGAAGGTGGGCATGTCCGCCTACGTCAGGGCCAAGCCCCGCCAGCTCTCCGGCGGCCAGAAGCAGCGCGTGGCCATCGCCCGCGCCCTGGCCATGAACCCCGAGGTGCTGCTGTTCGACGAGCCCACCAGCGCCCTGGACCCCGAGATGGTGGGGGAGGTCCTCGCCGTCATGAAGGACCTGGCTTCCACCGGCCTCACCATGCTGGTGGTCACCCACGAGATGGGCTTCGCCCGGGATGTCTCCGACCGGGTGGTGTTCATGGACGGCGGCGTCATCGTGGAATCCGACGTCCCCGAGGTGGTCTTCACCCAGCCCAAACACCCCAGGACCCGCGAGTTCCTGGCGCGCATACTCAACGAATGACGCAGAAGGAAAGCCTCCGAATAAGATCGGGGGCTTTCCTTTTGGGATTTGGAAGGATATAAGGACGACCTCTCAGTCAGCCTAACGGCTGACAGCTCCCCTGAGAGGGGAGCCAAGAGGAACAATATCGCGCGTCGGCCTTGGCTCCCCTTCCAGGGGAGCTGTCGCCGACGAAGTCGGTGACTGAGAGGTCGTTCCACATTAGCCCTTCAAATCCCAATTTTACGCAGACATGAGCATGAATAGCCTGCATCACGGATTCAGCGTCCTCAGGCAAAACGCCTTCAACTCCGGGATGTTGTCGTGCATGACTTCCCAGATCACATCCAGGTCCATGCCCCAATACTGATGGGCAAACCAGGTGCGCATGCCCTTGATCTGCTTCCAGGGGATGTTGGGCTGCGCCGCGATAAAGGCGTCAGTGAGGTGTTTTGACAGCTCGCCGATCTGCTGGATGGGCATGGAGACGGCGTTGCGGTAGACCGGGTCATGCATAAATACAGCCCGGTCGTCTCCAAAGCGCTGCATGGCCAGCTCGACCTCGTCGCAATAGCGCAGGATGCGGCGCAGGATCTCCATATCTCTTTCAGGCATGACAGAGGCTCCTTTTATGCGGAATGGACGGCGGAGGGCGCGCGATACAGGGGAATGGCGTCCCTGTGGATGCGAGCGAGAAAGTCCGGGTCCGCGCCTGCGGTGGTGACCAGGTCGAGCTCCTTGCCCAGGGCATCGCTCAAATCTGCATATAAGCCGCCGATGGCCCAGCCGCTGGCCATGCCCGTCCGATCCAGCAGCAGGTCCACGTCGCTGTCCTCCCGGGCTTCGCCCCGGGCATAGGAGCCGAACAGGGACAGACTGGCGACGTTATAGGCTTCGGCGATGGGAGAGATGATGCGCTGTATCTGTTCAACGGTGTAGATCATGATCCGCGCCTCCCTTCCTGCCTATAGCTTATCATAAAACCCGCCGCTGCGCAAGCAAAAAAAGCGCCCGCTCCGACATCGGAACGGGCCTTTGCATTGCCAATTACTTGGCGGCAGCTTCTACCTTAACGATCTCCTGGCCATCATAGTAGCCGCAGAACTTGCAGACGCGGTGGCTGAGCTTCATCTTGTTGCACCGGGGGCACTTGACGATGCCCGGGGCGGACAGCTTCCAGTGCGCGCTGCGACGGGAATCCCGCCTGGCCTTGGAGACTTTTCCCTTGGGAGTGGCCATTGTTACACCTCCTCATTTAGCACGATATTTTTTAATGCCGAAAAGGGGTTTACAACCTCGGCTCCCTCCTGGCATGTGCAGGTACCCTTGTTCAGGTCGATGCCGCACACGGGACAAAGTCCCTTGCAATCCGGCTGGCAGAGCACCTGTAGGGGCAGCTCCAGCAGCAGGGCATCCCTGACCGCGTCCGTCAGCTCGATGGTCGAGGCTTCAAAGCTGTACAGATCGGGATCGTCGGGGTCGGGCGCGCGGTCAAAGGCCGCGTCGATCTGGGCCGTCATCGGAATGGAGACCGGCGTCAGGCACCGCGAACAGCGCGTGTCCGCGCGGGCGCTGACCTCAGCCCGCAGGCTGATGCGGGCCTTCCCTGCGCACAGGTATTCGCCTTGGACATGAATGTCCTCAAAGCTGACCGGATCGCTTAAAACCTCCATGGGCTCCAGCGTCAGCGTCTCCTCAAAGGGGAACGACTGGCCCGGACTCTTCAGCGCGCGGGAAACCTCCAACAACCCAATACCCCCTAACCTTTTCAATTATATACGGTATTTCGGTGTTTGGCAAGTTATTTTTTTGATATGCTCTGACTGCGGCGGAGCACATCCCTTGTCCATTACTTCCTGGTGGACAGCTCCAGGGTGTCGCGGGCGATGGCCAGCTCCTCGTCGGTGGGGATGACCCACACCTGAACGCGGCTGTCGTCGGCGGAGATCTTCGCCTCGCCGCGGGCAGCGGCGTTCTTCTCGTGGTCGATCTTGATGCCCATGAACTCCAGCCCCTCCACGGCCCACTCGCGGGCGCGGACGTGGTTCTCGCCGATGCCGGCGGTGAAGATGATGGCGTCCACGCCGCCCATGGCCGCGGCGAAGGAGCCGATGTACTTCTTCAGCACGTAGGCCCACATCTCGATGGCCAGCTTGGCGTCGGGCTCGCCGGCGTCATAGCGCGCGGTGACGTTGCGCATGTCGGAATCGCCCGCCAGGCCCAGCAGACCGGACTTCTTGTTCATCATGGTCAGGACCTCGGTGGGGGTCATGTTCTTGCGGTTGCAGATAAACTCGACCACGGCGGGGTCCAGGGTGCCGCAGCGGGTGCCCATCACCAGGCCGTCCAGAGGCGTGATGCCCATGGAGGTGTCCACGCACTTGCCGTCCACGCAGGCGGACAGGGAGGAGCCGTTGCCCAGGTGGCAGATGATGACCTTGTTGCCCTTGGGCAGGTTGAGCAGCTCCTGGCTGCGGGCCGCGATGTAGCGGTGGGAGGTGCCGTGGAAGCCGTACTTGCGGATGTGCAGGTCGGTGTAGTACTCATTGGGGATGGCGTAGCGGAACGCCTTGGGGGGCATGGTCTGATGGAAGGCGGTGTCGAACACGGCCACCTGGGGCACGTCCGGCAGCACCTCCTGGCAGGCGCGGATGCCCATCAGGTTGGCGGGGTTGTGGAGGGGGCCCAGGGGGATGTTCTCCTCGATGGCGGCGATGCAGGCGTCGTCGATCAGGCAGGAGGCGGTGAACTTCTCGCCGCCGTGCAGCACGCGATGGCCCACCGCGCCGATCTCCTTCAGGTCGGAGATGACGCCGATGTTCACCAGATGCGGCTTGCCGTCGTCGGCGTTGTACTCGGAGGCGGTGCAGTCCTTGCCCACCAGCACGTCCAGCACCACGGACATGGCCTCGGCGTGGGTCTTGGCCTTCTTGAGCTGCTTTTCCTTGATCTTCTGGTCGCCCCAGGAATAGGTCAGATCGGTGGTGGGGTCCACGGTGCCGATGCGCTCCACCAGGCCCTTGGCGATCACGGACTCGTTGTCCATGTCGATCAGCTGGAACTTCAGGGAGGAGGAACCGGCGTTGATAACGAGGATTTTCATTCTGAAAGTCTCCTTTGTTTTTTGAATGGGGAATTGGGAATGGGGAATTGGGAATGAAACAGCGGAATGGCAAATCAGTCATTCCCCATTCTCCATTTCCCATTCCCCATTTACAGCATTACTGCGCCTGGCAGGCGGTGATGGCGACGGTGGCCACGATGTCCTCGGCGGAGCAGCCGCGGGACAGGTCGTTGCAGGGCTTGGCGATGCCCTGGAGGATGGGGCCGTAGGCCTCGGCGCCGGCGAGGCGCTGGACCAGCTTGTAGCCGATGTTGCCCGCGTCCAGATCGGGGAACACCAGGGTGTTGGCGTGACCGGCGACCTTGCTGCCGGGAGCCTTCAGCTGGCCGACCTTCTCAACCAGCGCGGCGTCCAGCTGGAGCTCGCCGTCGAGGGCCAGATCGGGGGCCATTTCCTTGGCGATGCGGGTGGCTTCCTGCACCTTGGTCACGTTGTCGTGCTTGGCGGAGCCCTTGGTGGAGAAGCTCAGCATGGCCACGCGGGGCTCCATGCCGGCCAGGGAGCGGGCGGAATCGGCAGCGCCCAGGGCGATGTTCGCCAGCTGCTCGGCGTCGGGATCGATGTTCACGCCGCAGTCGGAGAAGATCATCACGCCGTTGTCGCCGAAGGACTTGTCCGGGCACTCCATCAGGAAGCAGGAGGACACGGTCTTGATGCCGGGCTTGGACTTGATGACCTGCAGCGCGGGGCGCAGCATGTCGCCGGTGGAGTGGATCGCGCCGGACACCAGGCCGTCGGCGTCGCCCAGCTTGACCATCATGATGCCGTAGTACATGGGATCGGCGACCTTCTTGGCGGCCTCTTCCTCGGTCATGCCCTTGGCCTTGCGGATCTCATACAGGGCCTTGGCGTATTCGCCGGCCTTCTCGCTGGTCGCGGGATCGATGATGGCGATGCCGGTCAGGTCCGCGCCCGCGGCGACCTCCTTCACCTTGTCAGGATTGCCCAGCAGGGTCAGCTTCGCCAGACCCTGGTCGCGGATCATCACCGCCGCCTGCACGTTGCGGACCTCTTCGCCCTCGGGCAGCACGATGTGCTTCACGTCAGCCTTTGCCTTCGCCTTGATCTTATCAATAATTGCCATGGTACATTCCTCCCATATCCTCGCGCGTGCCACGCGATTTTAATTCAACACTACTTATTATACGATAAATCCGGTTTTTTGAAAAGGGGGATATGTTAAGACTTGGTATCTATTGTTTAGGGAGTAGGGAGTAGGCAGTAGGGAGTAGGGGAGTTACGGCGCGGCAGAGGTTCGGCCTTCTGTTGCAAACCTCGCGTTTTCCGGCGTTATTCTCAGGATGCTTTATGTTCCTCATCTCATGAGAATGCTTATCATTTGCCGTTCTCCCCTACTCCCTACTGCCTACTCCCTACTCCCTAAAATTCCATCCAATTTAACGCAAACCGCCTATGCAGATGACACAAATATGTCTATAATGTTTCATGGTCAAGGAACCTTTGAAAGCGGTCCCGTGAGGTCGGAAAGGGCTTGGTTGTTTTTGCGCGCCTGCGTCCGACGTCAGGCGTGTTTTTTATGGAATGGGGGAGTAGGGCATGCGCAAAAAGGCGCTGTTGATGGACGAGGCTCAGCTGGGCCGGTGTGCCGCGCGGCTGGCGCACGAGATCATCGAGCGCAACAAGGGCGTGGAGGAGCTGGCGCTGGTGGGCATCCGCCGCCGGGGCGAGCCTCTGGCGCGGCGGCTGGGCGAGCTGCTGTCCCGCTTCGAGGGCCAGCCGGTGCCCGTGGGCGCGCTGGACATCACCTTCTATCGGGACGACCTCAGCCACAAGACCCCGGACCCCACCCTCAATGCCACGGAGATCGACTTCTCCATCGGGGACAAGACGGTGGTGCTGGTGGACGACGTGCTCTACACCGGCCGCACCGCCCGCGCCGCCATGGACGCGCTGATGGACGTGGGCCGACCCCGCCGGGTGCAGCTGGCGGTGCTGGTGGACCGCGGCCACCGCGAGCTTCCCATCCGCGCCGATTTCGTGGGCAAGAACGTGCCCACCGCCCAAAATGAGTTCGTCCGCGTCGCCCTCCCCGAATACGACGGCGAGACCGGCGTCTGGCTCTGCGACAAGGAATAGGGAATGGGCATATCCCCCTGCTCAGGGTCGGATTTCACGCGCGCACTACCGCAATTCCACGCGGCAGCAGCCAATCATAATTCCCAATTCCTAATTCCCAACCGTTGTTTCCGGCCAACAGCCGCGATACATACCGGGGCGGCACACGCCCTGCGAGAACCAATGAAAGGTGGATGTTCTATGACTGATCAGGGAATCCGTGACGCGCGGTCTCTGGGCGCGCCGAAGATGCTGCTGCTGGGCTTCCAGCATATGTTCGCCATGTTTGGCGCGACGGTGCTGGTGCCGGTGCTGACGGGTCTGCCGGTGGCGGCCACGCTGCTGTTCGCGGGCCTCGGCACGCTGCTTTTCCACTTTCTGACCAAGGGCAAGGTGCCCGCCTTCCTGGGCAGCTCCTTCGCGTTCCTGGGCGGCTACGCCAGCGTCGCGGCGCTGTTCGGCAATACCGAGGCCATCAACTGGATCCCCTACGCCGGCGTGGGCGTGGCCTGCGCGGGCATACTGTATGTGCTGCTTTCCGCGCTGGTCAAATCCTTCGGCACGAAGCGGGTCATGCGCTTCTTCCCGCCCATCGTCACCGGTCCGGTCATCATCTGCATCGGCCTGTGCCTGGCCAACTCCGCCATCAACAACTGCGAGGCCAACTGGTGGATCGCGCTGCTGGCCATCGCCATCGTGGTGGTGTGCAACATCTGGGGCAAGGGCATGATCAAGATCATCCCCATCCTGCTGGGCGTCGTGGGCAGCTACCTGGTGGCCGCCGTGTTCGGCCAGGTGGACTTCTCCGGCGTGGCCGCCGCCAAGTGGATCGGCTTCCCCGTGCAGCTGGAGAACACCGTGTTCAGCCTGTTCAAGGGCTGTGACGGCGGCAAGCTGGTCAGCGCCATCATCATCATGGTACCCATCGCGCTGGCGACCATGATCGAGCACATCGGCGACATCAGCGCCATCTCCTCCACCGTGGGCGAAAACTTCATCGCCGATCCCGGCCTGCACCGCACCCTGCTGGGCGACGGCCTGGCCACCTCGCTGGCCGCGCTGTTCGGCGCTCCGGCCAACACCACCTACGGCGAGAATACCGGCGTGCTGGCCCTGACCAAGGTCTATGACCCCGTCGTCATCCGCATCGCCGCCGTGCTGGCGATCCTGTTCTCCTTCTGCCCCAAGTTCGCCGCCATCGTCTCCGCCATGCCCACCGCCACCATCGGCGGCGTCAGCCTGATCCTCTACGGCATGATCTCCGCCGTCGGCGTGCGCAACGTGGTGGAAAATCAGGTGGACTTCACCAAGTCCCGCAACATCATCATTGCCGCCCTCATCATGGGCCTGAGCCTGGGCATCAACTTCTCCAGCGCCGGCGCCATCGTGCTGGGTCCCGTCAGCTTCTCCGGCCTGGCCGTGGGCGCGCTGGTGGGCATCCTCCTGAACGCCGTCCTCCCCGGCAACGACTACGAGTTCGGCAAGGACTTCCAGGGCGATACCGCCGTGAACTTCAAGGTGTGAGGCCACAAAAAAAGCAGCTCCGGCTGCTTTTTTTGTGGAGGAAACGGGCAAAAGAGAAAAGGCAAAAGGGAAAAGGGAAAAGGGAAAAGGGGAACGGAACAGCCGCTTCCGCGCACACTGCAGGGGCCCTGTTCAAAGATTTCTGTAAACGACGAAACTGCGGTAGCCCAAAGATTCCTGGAGCCAGAGGGCGTAACCCAATTGTGATACCTGCCGAGGCA